>JAAEOH010000253.1 GCA_024244645.1 Hyphomicrobiales bacterium | reverse complement strand
TCAATCGTGAACTGATACCACGCACCAGGCGGGGCCTGGCTGTTCCAGGGCCTCTCATCGCGCACATAGGCCCAGACCCGTGCTGTTTTGGTCCGCTTGGCGCCCGGAGATAGAAGTTTTACAGGGGTATCATCGGCAAACAGAGCCTGACCTTGCCGGACATGTTTGCCAATCGCATCAGCAAGTGGTTCCAAAAGGGCGGTGGATTTGCCAACCCAGTCGGCCAGGGTCGAGCGATCCAGATCGATGCCGTCACGCTCGTAAATCTGTGACTGGCGATATAACGGAAGATGATCGCCAAACTTGGAGACCAGAACATGGGCCAGGAGCCCCGGCCCAGGACGACCCCGCTCTATGGGACGTGATGGTAGCGGCGCCTGCAATACCGCCTCACAACACGAGCAGGCCATGCGCGGGCGGATGATCTTGTTCACGACAAAACGACCCGGCACGTATTCCAGTTCCTCGGTGATATCCTCACCCAGGGTCTTCAGGTCACCACCGCACTTGTGGCAATTGTCGCCGGGCGTGAGAACCTGCTCGTTGCGCTCCAGATGTTCGGGCAAGGGTTTGCGCTTCGGCTTCTTCTTCGGTTCACCCGCTTCAGGCTCAGCGGTGTCGGCCTCCACAGCCGCCACCGCTATCTCTTCGTTCTCCAGCGACAATTGAAGTTGTTCGAGGCTTTCCGATTTGCTGCCGAACCTGTGGCGGTTGTGACCTGCAAGCTGATGTTTAAGATCGGCGATCTTGAGGTCCCGGTTCTTCAGTTCCGTGGCCAAAAGCGTCACCAAACCCTTCAACTCAGACGGATCATCGGGCAGGGATTTGAGGTCATTCAGCATGGCCTATTCTCTACCAGAATCGCTCCTTCAAAGG
>JAAEOH010000252.1 GCA_024244645.1 Hyphomicrobiales bacterium | reverse complement strand
GCGAAGATATACTCATCGCAAATTGGTTTTCGGTTTTCAGAACCAGATTTCACCAGAAATTTAGATCTTTCTCAAGCACAAAATCCTCGCCTTGATAGCACCAAGGCTCTGGTTTTGTTCAATCAAAAAATCAAAATTTCAGGCAAACTCTTGACCTGAAATTCCAAAAATCAATTCGCGATGAGTATACAAGCAAGAGTTCATCAAATATCTTACTTATTCATTGGCATCTTGTGACGAAACCATAGATCATTTAGATATACCCATCACGAATTGTTTTCTGGTTTTCAGAACCCGATTTCATATGAACTTTAGTTCACCTGGACTTTCGACTTTTCTCAAGCACAAAATCCTCGCCTTGACAGCACCAAGGCTCTGGTGTTATTCAATCGAAAAATCAAAATTTCAGGAAAAGGTGTCCTGAAGATCCAGGACTAAACCTGCCCCGAAATTCCTAAAACCAATTCGTGATGGGTATACCTTATACGAGACAAAATCCTTTACCGACGAAGTGAGGTATAGAAATTTTTGTGAAGAATACAATTACCTTGGCAGGATGTTGACCAATTTTATTAAATCCGTGGAGTTTGGACATAAGACGAAAACAAAGACCTAG
>JAAEOH010000251.1 GCA_024244645.1 Hyphomicrobiales bacterium | reverse complement strand
TGCTTTTAAACAACTAATAAACGTTGATAACAAACCGGATGAACTTGCCTTGAGATTAGTAATATTTGGTGGTGAGGCCCTGGATTTTAAAATGCTGCGACCCTGGTTTACGCGTCACGGAGACAGGAGACCTCAATTGGTCAATATGTACGGAATTACTGAAACTACTGTACATGTCAGCTACTACCCGATAACGGACAATCAGAGAAGTAGCAATAGTCTTATAGGCCGTCCTCTTCGAGATCTGCGGGTATGTGTGCTTGACGCTCGCCTTCAACCGGTACCAATAGGTGTCCCTGGTGAGATGTACGTTGGTGGTGCAGGTGTAACCTCCGGATATCTCAACCGACCCGAACTCACAGCCGAAAATTTCATAGCAGTCGAAGTATTTGGCAAGCTTCAGCGGGTATACAAAACAGGAGACCGGGCCCGCTGGCTTCCTGATGGAAGCCTTGTATACCTGGGCCGACTGGACAATCAAGTCAAAGTGAGAGGTTTCCGCATTGAACCAGGAGAAATCGAGACTGTTTTGAGCCAGCATGAAGATGTTAAAGAGGCTGTTGTTGTACTTAGTAATAAAGAAGACAATCCCGGTTTAGTGGCTTTTGTTACCGTTA
>JAAEOH010000250.1 GCA_024244645.1 Hyphomicrobiales bacterium | reverse complement strand
TGTCCTTCACAGTCCGCTCAGCGGCGTCCTGATGACGTTCTTTCTTCTGTCCCATCGTTCACTCCTGATAGGTGACGATGAGCTAAAAACACTCCCTTAGGCAATCAGCCTAATCGGTTCCATAGGCGCTGAACCCGGACAGCCGACTGGCCAGAGCTTGGTCGAGGCCGTTCCTAAAGCCTACCTGACCGAAAACTCAGATGATACAGACAACTGTGCCTATGTGGTCGGAGTGGATTGGAAATCTTCTGTCGATACACACGGCGCAAAAACTTTCACTGGAATTTTCTCGAACCAGAATGTCGTCTGCAAAATCCGGCACCAAGAGACCGTAGATTTCCTGTTGGAGCAATTCGACGTGCCGCAATAGGTTTTCTGATTATGTCACAACAAAACATTCCCTCTGTCTCGATTTCTTACGCCCAGACTGGTGCCGACCAGAAGTCTAATGAACTTGGCATGCGCCCGATGCAGGAACGGGCGTATGAGAAACGTGGTGAGCAGCATCTGTTGATCAAGTCGCCTCCAGCTTCCGGCAAGAGTCGAGCCCTGATGTTCATCGCCCTCGACAAGCTGGAAAACCAAGGGCTGAAGCAGGCCATCATCGCGGTACCAGAGAAGTCCATCGGGGCCAGCTTCAATGACGAGCCCCTTACGAAGTTCGGCTTCCAGGCGGATTGGAAAGTCAAGCCGAATTGGAACCTCTGCAACACGCCTGGTGAAGATGGCGGCAAGGTCAATTCGGTAATGTCTTTTCTGGACAGCGAAGATCAGGTGCTTGTCTGCACCCATGCAACATTCCGTTTTGCCGTGGACAAGTTTGGGGTTGATGTTTTTGACGACCGTCTGATTGCCGTTGACGAATTCCACCACGTTTCAGCAAACCCCGACAATAAACTTGGCGCTCATCTCGGCGAGCTCATCGCCCGTGATAAGGTGCATATCGTCGCGATGACGGGTTCATACTTCCGAGGCGATGCAGAGCCGGTCTTGATGCCCCATGATGAGGCGAAATTCGATACAGTCACCTACACTTACTATGAGCAGCTCAACGGCTACAGACACCTGAAGCGCCTCGATATCGGATATTTCTTTTATGCTGGGGCCTATTCTGATGACATTCTGAAAGTTCTCGATCCGAATGAGAAAACCATCATCCACATTCCGTCAGTCAATTCGCGCGAGAGCACCAAAGACAAGATCAAGGAAGTGGAGCACATCATCGAGGAACTGGGCGAATGGCAGGGAACTGATCCGGCCTCCGGATTTCACCTTGTAAAGGCCTCAGACGGGAAAGTGCTGCGGATTGCCGACCTGGTCGATGACGACCCTTTCAAGCGCGACCGCGTTTCCGCTGCATTGAAAGATCCCGCCCACAAGAACGAACGTGAACACGTCGATATCATCATCGCGCTTGGCATGGCTAAGGAAGGCTTTGACTGGATTTGGTGCGAGCATGCGTTGACGGTTGGATATCGGTCTAGTCTAACAGAAATTGTGCAGATTATTGGCCGCGCAACCCGCGATGCGGAAGGGAAGATCCGCGCCCGTTTCACCAATCTGATTGCCGAGCCGGATGCATCTGAAGAGGCCGTAACCGAGGCTGTAAATGACACCCTCAAAGCCATCGCAGCCAGCTTGCTGATGGAGCAGGTGCTGGCGCCACGTTTCAATTTCACGCCCAAGAACCCGAACAGCGGCCCTATCGAAGGCTTCAATTATGGCGAAGGTGGCTATGATTCAGAAACGGAAAATGTCGGATTCAACGAAAAATCAGGGCAGTTCCAGATCGAGATCAGGGGCCTTGCCGAACCGAAGAGCAAGGAAGCAGCGCGCATTTGCCAAGAAGACCTGAATGAAGTTATCGCTGCATTCGCCCAGGACAAAACGGCGGTCGAGCGTGGCATCTTTGATGAAGAACTGGTGCCCGAAGAACTCACGCAGGTTCGACTGGGCAAAATCATCAAGGACAAATACCCTGAACTGGATGAGCACGATCAAGAAGCGGTCCGCCAGCATGCCATCGCAGCTCTAAACCTGACCCAAAAGGCAAAGGAAATTGCTGTTCAGAACGAAGACGCTGGCAATGGTAATACGGCCCTGATCGATGGCGTCAGGAAGTTTGCGATGGACGTTCGCGAACTGGACATCGACCTGATTGATCGGATCAATCCGTTTAGCGAAGCCTATGCGATACTCGCCAAGACCATGAACGAGGAAAGTCTGAAGCAGGTTGCTGCTGTCATATCTGCGAAGAAGGTACAGCTCACGCCTGACGAAGCTCGTGACCTCGCGAAGCGGGCTCTAAAGTTCAAACAGGAGCGCGGCCGTCTTCCGTCGATTACCTCACCCGATGCCTGGGAGAAGCGCATGGCCGAGGGTGTGGCGTTCTTGGCCCGCATGAAAGCCGAGGCTGCCAATGTCTAAAGGGTTCACGGACGAAGACGACGCCCTTCTCGCCGAACTTGGCGTTGATGTCGAGAACAAAAAAGCAACGACGCGTACGCCGCGTGAAGAGCGCATAATCGTGGGTTTCGAAGAGATTCAGCGGTTTTTCGACGACAATTGCCACGTCCCGCAGCATGGGGAAAACCGTGATATTTTTGAGCGGCTCTATGCTATCCGCCTGGATCGCATCCGCGAGTTGAAAGAGTGTGGTGACTTACTCGAACCACTCGATCAGCATGGATTGCTTAAAGGCATTGTCCAGGCTCCATCTTCAGTGCCTGACTTTGTGGACGATGACGCGCTTCTCGCCGAGCTTGGCGTAGAGGCCGAAATGGCTCCCATAACCAAACTCAAACATGTCAGATCAAGCGCCGATAAACGCGCTGCGGAGGAGATTGCGAACCGAGAGCGCTGTGAAGACTTCGATAAATTTAAACCGCTCTTCGACACGGTGCAGAATGAACTCGATACTGGAATTCGTATTACCCGGCAAATCAGAAAGGATGCCGGTTTCTTGAAGGCCGATGTCAAAGCGGGGGACTTTTTTGTTCTAGGCGGACAAACGGTTTATGTGGCCGAAGTCGGAGAGCCCTTTAGAGCACCGAATGGCGAATTCGATGCGCGGCTTCGCGTGATCTACTCCAATGGAACGGAGAGCAACCTCCTTCTACGTTCTCTGCAACGCGCGCTTTACAAGGACGAAACCAGCCGTCGCTTTTCTGACTCCAGAGCGCCCGGACCGCTCTTTTCATCTGAATCTAGTGAATATGATCTGGCAAGCGGAACGATCTACGTACTGCGCAGCAAGTCAGACCACACTGTTGTCAGTGAACACCGCGACATTGTTCACAAAATCGGCGTCACGGGAGGGAGCGTTGAAAAACGCATCGCGAACGCAAAAATCGACCCTACATACCTGATGGCCGATGTCGAGATAGTTGCGACTTACGAACTCTTCAATATCAACCGGACAAAGCTTGAGAAGCTAATCCATCGCGTCTTTGATAAAGCCCGACTTGATATCGAGATCAAGGATCGCTTTGGTCAGACAGTTATCCCGCGAGAGTGGTTTCTTGTGCCCTTGTTCGCAATTGACGATGCGGTCGACAAGATCAAGGATGGGACAATTTCTGATTTTGTGTACGATATTCAGAGAGCGGGGCTTATCCTGCGGGAGATGAAAGGTTGAGTTTGCCTTTCAGTTATAGTGCAATTTTCAGTTGCATTTTCCTCGAGGTCTATGTTCGACGGGGTCTGTGTGTGTACTGGCCGCCTTCCGGATGAAGCAATGCAATATCCAACGATACATCGAACGGCAGTTGTGGGCCCGAAACTCTACACTTCCGATAAATGCGAATTGTCACCAATTCTCAAATTTCAACTGCTTCATATTTCTGCTAACTTCCTTCTGCCCTAGGGTAACCCCAGGGGCGTCGCGATGCTCCTCAACTTGAGGAGTATTCGTGATGAAACTGTTGAGCAAGCGTCAGGTGAAGGAGATGGTTCTGTATTCTCCCCAACACATTGCGCGCCTGGAGGCTGCCGGCCAATTCCCCAAGCGGGTACAGCTAGGCAACAACCGGGTCGGATGGATAGAGGAAGAAGTGCTGGACTGGCTTCAGATCCGAATCGACGCACGTGATCAACAAGTCTGACTCTCCTTTTGTGAGAGCGAAGAGGGCTGGTGGCGACACCGGTCCTCTTTTCATATTTCGACTGTTTTTCGTGGGGGATAGGCAGGGGGATACGGTATCCCCAAACATTCAACAGTTATTCCTGTTCTCTTTATTGCCCATAGTTGA
>JAAEOH010000249.1 GCA_024244645.1 Hyphomicrobiales bacterium | reverse complement strand
TATCGCGCTATCAGGCGTGTGACAGAGTAGCTAACTAGTGCTCTTGACGACAATGGTTTACCTTGTATTAGTCAAGATGTAGAGTGATATTCTTATATAGTCCTTTACCAAAAAACAGTGACAAATAACGAGTGGCTGAGAAAAAGCCAGCTGTGCTAAATATACTAAAACGATACCTATACTTTAATCAAAGATACTTATGTGATGCTCATAATTATATAAAACACACACACATAGTTAATATACACCGTATGAGGTGTACGTTTGATTACCCGCGGATGATACAATAATAGCGATTGATTGCGACGATTATTCACAACATTGGACCGTTATGTATACGGCGCAAACTTTAACAATTCCTGTTGAGTGGGGGATCGCTGTTAATGTTGCTAGGTAAGTAATGATTCACCGTTGTGGTGATTCATCGCTGGTGAACGCAAGTTGGTGACTTATCATTGTGACGAGTCAGCTGACCCAATGTTGGGGGTGTTGTTATTGATGTATTACTATAAGTGATTCGCTGGGGAATT
>JAAEOH010000248.1 GCA_024244645.1 Hyphomicrobiales bacterium | reverse complement strand
GTTTGGATTGAACTTAGCCGAGGTTGGCGATGAAAATGGCGCCAATCCCGATCGGTGCAACATAGCGTATCAAGAAACGCCATGCACGATAGATGGACCCGGACATTGCAAGCTCCTCCTCGGTCGATGCCTCAGTCATGATCCAGCCGGCAAACACGGCCATCAACAATGCACCAAGCGGTAGCATGATGTTGGCAGTGAGGTAGTCATATAGATCGAACAAAGTCTTGCCTTCGAAGCGGCCAATGAAACCGAGCGGGTAAAACCCCTTCCAAAGATTGAGCGACAATACGGTGGTCAAGCCAAGCAGCCACGCAGAGCCGGCAACAGCTGCTGAGGCCTTACCCCGGCTCAAGCCGCGTTCCTGCAACCATTCGACAATTGCCTCAAGCATCGAAATGCTCGATGTCCAAGCGGCAAATATCAGCATGACGAAGAACAAAGTGCCGATAATCTGTCCGCCAGGCATTTGTCCGAATGCGATTGGCAGTGTAACAAACACCAGACCCGGCCCTGAACCGGCCTCAAGACCATTCGCAAAGACGATTGGAAAAATGGCCAATCCGGCCATCAGGGCCACCAAAGTGTCGATACCGGCTATCGCAATCGATGTGGTGCCGATTGATGCCTTGCTGTCCAAGTATGAGCCATAGGCAAACACCGCACCGCCGGCAATGCTCAGTGTAAAGAACGCATGTCCGATCGCAGTCAGGATGGCTGCCGACGTAAGCTTGGAGAAGTCCGGATTGAACATGAAGTCCACGGCTTTGCCAAAGCTGCTGGCGTCGGCCACCATGTTATAGATGATCAAAACGGCCAGAATGATAAACAGGCTTGGCATCAGGATGGTTACAGCCCGCTCGATGCCGGCCTTGAGCCCAACCCCCGAAACACCGACTGTCAACAACATGAAAACCGTGTGCCATAACAGCAACTGCCAAGGAGAAGCTAGTAATCCGCCAAAAATTCCGCCGATCTCATCCGGGGTCGCATTTGCGAACGAGCCCACCAGAGCCCGCCCAACATAGGGTATCGCCCACCCGGCGATGACACTGTAGAAAGATAGGATCAGGAACGCTGCGAGCATCATCATAACACCGAGCAGACCCCACCACTTCGATCGGTTTGCGTCCCGAGCCAAAGCAACCATGGAATTGACCGGGCTCATCCGGCCGCGCCGCCCCAGCATTATTTCCGCCGTCAGAATTGGTAACCCGATGACGGCAATGCAAGCCAGGTAGACGATAACAAAAGCGCCCCCTCCGTTTTCACCGGTGATATATGGAAATTTCCAGATGTTGCCGAGTCCGACCGCGGACCC
>JAAEOH010000247.1 GCA_024244645.1 Hyphomicrobiales bacterium | reverse complement strand
GTGAACTTGAAGTGTTAGGAACATGGCGATCCGGACAGCCAGTTGATCAACGCGCCGTTAGTTGGTTAAGACCCCAGCTTATTTGGGGTGCGTTGAAATCCATGCTTTGGGGGAATTGAGACAGTCTGACGATCACTGTTTATGGAACCGATAAGAATGGCCTTCTTAGGGTCAGGACCCATTAATCTGAAAGCAGGCAATGACCGGATCGAGCCTTTCCCAGTCATTCGCTCGGCATCGCAAATTGGTCATGCCGTCTGGCGCTCAACAGTAAGAACTGGACCAGAGCCGTCAAACCCGATCGCGGCGCCTTCGATTGTAGTGAGCCCAGTTGAGACATGAAGATCATGTCGCCGAGTGGATAGTGCAGCACTTGGTGATTGGGCGCCGAACAACCCAAACTGACCGGTTCGACCAGCACGCCGTCTACGAACCTATTCGGGGGCGCCAGCGGCTCGCAGGCGTTCAAAGTAGAGATCAAGGACGGTTTGATCCTTGTAGGGCCAACTTCGAGCCTTCGAAATCCGGTAGTCCGGCTCCTTTTTTAGCATCGCCGCAATTTCCCTGCTCGCCTCTTCGACCCGACCCAGTGCAACGAGCGCGACGGCCATTTGACGGTGGATCCAGTAAAGCTCCTGCGGCCAGCATTTTGCAAATGGTGTTAGTTCAGTTTATACGGGTTGGCGTCACTTAGAAGCCAGAAGAGACGGCAGTCCCAATTGTGAGCCGTTCAAATTGTGACAAGTTTTCAATGTCAATAACTTGGTTCGTTGCAACCGATCACAACAAAAATCCAACAGCTGCTGTTGGCACAAAGCGTCGATGGCCGTCTTGTCGCAGGAAGGGTATCAGCTCAAATTGAAAACGGTGGTTAGTCCGCACAACTGCTCCGTCATCACTGTGTCTCCACGCACGATAAAATCTGAATGCAAGTGAGGAGGGGTGATTTCCCGCAACTGCTCATTATTGTTCCAACTTTGACCTTTTTCGACAACATCGCTGCATCCACGACGCGCAAATAGACAAAATTTGGGCGAGGTAGTGTTGGCGTTGAGTCCGGATGTCGGCCAGTCTTGCCCTGACCAGTGTTCGGGCAAGCCTGACCGCTATCAGACCGCCTTGATGAATTCTCAATGGTGCTTGATTACCCGTTGGACCGGGCGCTGGCGTTGCGCGGCGGCAGGAAGTAGTCTTCTGAATCGCAATGCAGGTTTCTGGATATGCCAGGCAATCCGCAATACGCGGTGCCGGCAATTTTGCAATCGGGCGGCCTTGACCGAGCGCCTGATGAACGGGTGGCGGAGGAAGACGATAATGATGCGAACGGTCTTTTACATTGTTTCCGTGGCGGCGGTTGTTCTTGTCGCTCTGATTGGGCTTGCCTGGCCGTCTTTCTGGTGGGCGCTGATCATCGTGGTGCCGTTCATTCTGGTGGGCATTTACGACATTCACTGGGCCACGCACAACGTACTGCGCAACTACCCGGTCATTGGCCATTTACGCTACGGTTTCGAGTTCATCAGCCCCGAAATCAGGCAGTATTTCGTCGAAAACAATGAGGATGGTAAACCGTTCAACCGGTTGCAGAGGGAACTTATCTATGCCCGGGCCGCAGGGACGGTGGACACTCAGCCCTTCGGCACGCAAATGGATATCATGGATGTCGGTTTTATCCGCGCCAGTCACTCATTGTCGCCGAAGAAAGTGTCGCAGGATGAAGCCCGCATCACGGTCGGCGGCCCCGAATGCAAACAGCCCTACAATGCGTCGCGACTGAACATCTCCGCCATGAGTTTCGGCGCATTGAGTCCGACGGCGGTGCATGCTCTGAATGCTGGTGCAAAGCTTGGCAATTTTGCCCACAATACGGGCGAGGGGGGCCTGAGCCCCTATCACCTTGCCGGCGGCGGAGACATTATGTTCCAGATCGGTACCGGCTATTTCGGCTGCCGAACCCTCGATGGTGAGTTCGATGAAGGCAAGTTCATCGAAATCGCCAACCACGACGTGGTGCGCATGATCGAGATAAAACTCTCCCAGGGTGCCAAGCCAGCCCATGGTGGTGTACTTCCGGCCGCCAAGGTTGATGAGGAAATCGCAAGAATCCGCGGCGTGCCGATGGGCAAGGATGTGATATCGCCACCGGCGCATACTACATTTTCCACGCCTGAGGGTCTGCTTGAATGGGTTACGCGGCTTCGCGAGATAAGCGGCGGCAAACCCATCGGCTTCAAGCTTTGCATCGGCCGTCGCCGCGAGTTCATGGGCATCATCAAAGCGATGCTCAAGACTAAGATCTTGCCGGATTTCATCACCATCGACGGGGCCGAGGGCGGAACCGGCGCGGCGCCGCCGGAATTCACCGACCGTCTTGGCATTCCGGTCAATGAAGGACTGGCCTTCGCCCATTCCTGTCTTGTGGGCGCGTCATTGCGTAACGATATCCGCCTCATAGCCAGCGGCAAGGTTGTCACCGGTTTTCATATGGTGGAGAAGATCGCGCTTGGTGCCGACATGTGCAACATGGCAAGACCCATGCTTTTTGCCCTCGGCTGCATTCAGGCGGTTCGCTGCAACACAAACAGCTGTCCGACCGGCATCACCACACAGGACCGCCGTCGCGCAGAAGCCGTCGACGTCGATCTGCGGCAGAAACGCGTTGCGCAGTATCACAAGGCCACCGTCGAGAGTTTCCTCGATCTGGTGGGCGCCATGGGATTGACCTCGCCGACCGAACTGACGCCGGATCTGATCTATCGGCGGGTTGCGGACGAAACGGAGCGGCCTTACGACGAGATCCATGAATATCTGCGCCCCGGGGCCCTGTTGAAAGACAAGATCAATCCTGTTTATGCGCCGCACTGGAAGAAGGCGAGCGCCGAGGCGTTTTGATCGTATCGACAGGTCTCGACGAACTTAAGGCGCCGGTCTTTGCGTGCTTGATGTATCGGCACTGCGGTGGGTCAGCAGAGCCGTGCCAGCATTGATCAGCGCCAGCGCCAGGATCGCCCAGATCACATGCTGAAGATGGGCGACCGAGGCCAGGATGAATGACAGTACAATGCCGACGATGCGCACTGCGACTTTGGAAACGCCAATGCCGATGATTACATATTTCTGCGGTGCAACATCCAGATAGTAGAGCGAGCGTGCCGTCGATACGCCACGCACCGCAACCGTCACTATGAACAGCGCAAGGGCATGGACAAAGGGCTCCGGAATTGTCGGTACAAAGTAATTGGTCACGAGGATGAGGCCGGCAAGGGCGGCAAGACACGCGCCCGCAATCATCACTGTCCTGGTCGATATCTGACCGACTGATCGCCAAAGCGGCCCCGCGACCATAAGGGCCGTTGCAGACGATATGATGAGCGCACTCATGCCCCTTGGCGTGTGATGATGGGAAAGTGCTGCCAAAATTGCGTAAAACGGTATGCACAGTTCCACCGTCAGCAATGCAAGGCGCACACGCAGATATCGCCGGAACCATTCCATTGCCCACAGAATGCGGAAATTTCCGTAGACTTCGTGAAAGTGCTTCCCGATAGAAAATTTGGACGGCTTCTTCTGCGGGGCTGCTTCGGGTTCGGGCTCTTCGCCCTTTGAGTATTCCCGAACCAGAAGAATGACGGCGCTGGCGACAAGAAAACAAACGATGCCGATCATCACCAGTACGACATGGCGCGTAAACGGGGCGTCTTCGAGAAACCAGCGGTGTGCAATGATCGCCAGGGCACCGGTCCCGATGCCGCCAAGCGTCATGACGGTGTAGAGCAGCCGCGTGCGTGACTGGGAATTGAGGACATTCCCGTAAAATCCGGCGGTTATGATGGCCTGGTATTCCCCGGATGCGCCGACCACGAGAATAACAAGAACAAAGCAAATCGCGACGATCAGGGATGTGCCGTAGGCAGCGGCCGTCAACGCCAGCAGGAAACAAACCGCCAGAATGATATCGGTCGCCGCCAGGTCCATTTTCTTCTTGTGCCTGCGGGCGGCGATTGGTGTTCCGAACAGAGCGGTAACGAGCTTCGACGATTGACTGAACGTGACTAGCATGCCGGCGAGAAACACCGGAAGTTCGAGTGAAATCGCCAGATAGGTCAAAACCACCGACGGATTGGCCATGGTCCAGGCGATGGTGGAAAACGTTCCCTGTCCAAAAAGGATGGAGAGATTTCGTCGTTCTTCCGGTTGGTCTGTCGCTGCCATGAACTCTTGATATCTTGTTGGGTTGGTTATGTCGGTTTTGAGTCCGGCGCTGGTTGGGAGGCCGCCGAGAAGACAAATATAGCGGTGCAAATGTTAAGAATCGCCACCAGGGAAATGGCCCAGGTGACATGCTGTAAATGTGCAAGCGCCGCCATGCCGGCCGCAAGGACCACGCCAAAGACACGAACGACACTTTTTGAGACCGCCAGTCCGCTGACGCGGTATTCCTTGGGTGCCATATCCATATAATAAAGTGCCCGCGCAGAAGATACGCCCTGCATACCGACCGTGACCGCGAACAGGGTTATTGAGTGAGCGACCGTTATGTCCGCCAGATGCACATAGTAGTTGCCCACCAGCAACACGCCCGCCAATGCGGCCACAAGTGCTCCGCCGGCCATAACCGCCGCATTTGAGATGCGCCCGACAGCACGCCAGACCGGACCGGCGACTACCAATGCCGCCGCCGACGAAATGACCAGTGCCGTCAGACCTTTTTGCGAGGCGCCGTGCGAGATTGCGGCGAGAATGGCGAAGAACGGGACAGATAACTCGACCGTTTGCAGCGCGATTCGCATCATCACATATTTACGGAACCAGGGCATCGAAAGCAGGTTGCGCAGACTCGCGTAGAAATGGGCGATTGCCTGGCGGGCAGCTTTCAGCCTGCCATTGCGAACGGCCGGAATATTGGTATTTGCAGCGCTTCGTTTCAGTTCGCGAACCAGCAGAATTGATGCCGCGGAAACCAGAAAGCACACAACCGCAATGACAATCACCGTGGAATGCCTCGTCAGTGGCGGATGTTCCTTCATGGCGATATGGGCAATCCAGGTGAGCAGGATCGCGCCCAGTCCACCGATCGCCATGGCCGAGTAGGTCAGGCGCTGCCGGTTGTCGGATTGCAGCGTGTCGGCAAGAAAATCCCAGCTGATCAGATTCTGAAACTCCTCTGTCAGCCCTATGATGAGGACCGCCAGAACGAGCAATGCGGTCACCACGAAGCTCGAGTTGATGGCGATCGATGCCAGCGCCAGCACGTAACACATCGCAAGTACAAAATCAGTGGCTGATATGTCTGCTTTTTTGTTGGTCCGGGCGGCGGCGAATTCTGCACCCAGAACGGCGGTGCCCAAATTTGCCGATCGCCGCAAGCTGACCAGAAATCCGGCGAGGAAGACGGGCATCTCCAGCGAAATGACCAGATAGGGAAGAACCACTGCCGGGCTGGCCATGGTCCAGCCGATGGTCGCCAGCGCCCTTTGTCCGAATAACACCGCCAGATTTCGTTTCTCTTGTTCAGGTTTTTGCGGCTTCATCGCCACATTCTCTCCTGTCTGTCAGCTTGGGTCAAAATCTGACGACATTTAATTGAAAAGCAGTTACGTTTGATTAAAAGTCAGATGGCGGTGCATGGCGAAAAAAATCCATATAGCGATCGTTGATGACCATCAGATGTTTGCCGATGGTCTGGCCCAACTCATAGGCAACATTAGCGAAGCCTATGACTGCGTTCCAATCAATTCCCCCCTGAGCGCAGTGCAGATGATCGAAAGCGGACGGCGGTTCGATCTGGTGATCTCCGACCTGATCATGGACAGCATCAATGGGATTGCGTTCGTAAAGGCGCTGCGCTCGAGGGGAGCCAGAATGCCTGTACTGATCGTTTCGGGCATCAACACCGCTCCGCCGGTTGAGGAAGCATTGCGGCTTGGAGCCCAGGGATTTTTGCCCAAATCTTCGTCCACGGAAACTTTGCGCGAAGCACTCGAAACGATCCTTGCCGGTGAAATATTCCTGCCGCCGAAACTCTGGTCTGCCTATGAAGGCAACAGCCGGTCTCCCGTCAACAAAAGGTCGGTCAACGGTGCAACAAGCGTCGAGCTCAGCCAGCGTCAGCTGGAAGTTCTTCATCTGATTTCCGAGGGGTACTCCAATCGCGAGGCAGCGCATGTGCTCAATGTCAGCGAAAATACCGTCAAGACCCACATGAAACTCATGTTCAGATTGCTGAATGTCAACACCTGGGCAGCATGCGTCAGCAGAGCCCAGTCACTTGGTCTGATCAGCTAACCGGCAATGGATCCTGGATGAACTTCGGCCGGCTTTTCAACGGACACGGAATGTTCAATTGAGCGCAAATTCTTAAGCTCTCGATACAGTGTCGCCGCCTCGACGGGCTTGGCCAGCAATATTGAATGGGAGGGCAGTTTGTGATCGCCAAGACCGTCGACATTGCCGGTCATGATCATCGCCGGAATATCCTTCTTCACCAGAGCCCGGATATCCGAGATCACGGAAAGGCCTGTGGAATCGCCGCGAAGCCGCATGTCGGCGATGATAACATCCGGTGAAAGATCCAGTGTTGTTATCAGACCGGTCGCCTCTTCAGCTGATTGTGCGCAGAAGACTTCGCAACCCCAGTCGGACAAAACAATCGACATGCTGTCAATAATTGCGCGTTCGTCGTCAATAACCAGCACTCCAATTCTCAAAGCTGCAAATCTGTCCGGTGCGCTGCAGTCGTCGAGATCCTGTCGTGTGGATTTCGGCAGATTGAAGGTGAAGGACGTCCCGCTTGATTGTGCGGATTTCAATTCGAAATCGATTTTCAAAAGATCGCAGAGGCGGCGGACAATGGAAAGGTCCAGGCCCAAACCCTTCTGGCGGTCCCGTTCCGGATTGCCCAGTTGGACGTATTCCTTGAAAATCTCAGACTGGCTTTCAGCCGGAATACCGATACCGGTGTCGCTGACTTCGACGGCCAGACGATCGTTGGCGTCGCGAACCGAAACTGACACGTCGCCGCCGGGTGGCGTGAACTTAATGGCGTTTGACAGTACATTTCTCAAGATGCGGCTTTACAGATAGGCATCCGTGTCGGCAAAACACCGGTCGGCCTGAACCTGCAGGCGTATCTGTTTTTCGTTGGCCGCATGCGCGAACTCATCAAGCACATCGTCGACAAGACGGGACAGATCAACAGGCCCGGTATCCGCTGCAATCCCGCCCGATTCCAGCTTCGAAATGTCGACCAGTCCATCAAGCATGTGACCCATGCTGCGCTAGCTGACTTCGATCTTGTCGAGAAGGTCGTATTGCTCGGGGCGGTTCAATTTGCCGCGCATTGCCGAAATATAGTTTCCCTGGGCGTGCAATGGCTGGGCCAGGTCATGGCTGGTGGCAGCCAGGAATCGGGTCTTGTCCTCGTAGGATTTTTCCAGGGCGTCGCGCTGTGCCTTCAGTTCCTCCATCATTGTTCTGTTTTGTTGCATGGATGTCAGGTTGGCGACGGTAATTCTGCTGAAATTTCTGGCGATCAGCAGATACAGGGCAAACATCAATACAATCGCAAATCCGAAGTTGCTTTGCGGCGAGCGTGCGACGGTCATCAAATAGATGCCGTAGATCAGCATCGCCGACCCGGCAGCGGCGTATGACCGGGGAAATGCCCCGTGACTGACGATCGCCACGGTCGAATACGCAAATATGACAATAAATGTTATGGCGATTGAAAGGTTCGACGATACATCGGTGAGAACAACCATGCCGGTGCCCCAGACAATGCCCGAGCAAGCGCATTAAATGTGTTGAAAATCAGATAGTTGTCGATGTTTTGCGCGTTAAAGGGATGGCGTTTCTGAATTGCCATATAGGCGAACGGAAGGCAATTGACCGCGACAACGGCGCCCAGCCACAGACCCCCGTATCTTGTCGGTGCGCTGTAGCTCAGGAGCGTTACGGTGAGAATTGCAAAAAGCAGGGACAGGGTTGTGGCAAACGGGGATCGCACCAGGAGGTGTCTGGCAATGCTGATCGCGATCTGCTTGTCGTCAACCGGACTTCCGGCAACTGTCATCAGGCGTTCCCCGTGATTTTGAGCAAGGTGAGGTTGGCTCGAAGCATTTGTATTTAATAACGGTGGGCTTGGCCACACCTCAAATGTGTTGCTTTGAGTTCAACAGCTTAGCCGGTTCAGCGTCGCCCATCCGGGTGATTGAACCGCCGTTCCGGCTCACCTAGTTTTAGCGCGGTCAATGGTGGTTGAGCCGGAGGGGCAATCAACCGCTGTTGCCACTGTTTTGTCGGTTGTATGCATACTCATTCGCCCGGGTTGCATTCGACAAAAAGAAGGCAGGGTTGGAAGCGTTGCGCCTCAATGCTTCACGCCCTGCCTTTCGCATTTCCGGTGCTTGAATTTCCGCTGCCCGATCCGGCGTTAGCCAGGTCATGATTTCACCCGCTCCATTGCGGGATCATAAAGCGGTTGCAGGAGGACGGAACAGGGTACACGCTCGGTGGCAACCTCCAGCTCGTAGTTGCCGGTAAGAACATATTCGCGATCAACACCGGTTGCGTTGCGAACATATCCAAAGCCGATATTGGTCTGCAGGTGATATCCCCAGCCGCCCGACGTCAGCCAGCCGGCGCGCTCTCCGTTCCGCAAAATGGTCTCGCGTCCCAGGAGAACAATGTCCGGGTTGTCGACCGTAAAACACGCCAGCATTTTGGGCATGTGGTTTTTCTTCTGGAGAACAAGGGCTTGGCGGCCCTTGAAGTCGATGTCCTTACCGAGTTTCACCGCCCAGCCAAGACCGGCTTCCAGCGGCGTGTGATCCGGGCCGATATCGGAACCCCAGGCGCGGTAGCCCTTTTCAAGGCGCAGCGACTCGATAGCGCGGTACCCGCCGTTTGCGAGGCCGAGGCCGGCTCCAGCGCGCAGCAGTTCCTCATAGACACAAACGGCGAATTCAGTCGGCACGTGCAGCTCCCAGCCGAGTTCGCCGACATAAGTGATGCGCAGCGCCAGCACAGTCGCAAGACCGACGCCAATTATCCGCGCACTGGCGAACGGAAAGGCGGCGTTTGAAACGTCGTGTGCTGTTGCCATCTGAAGGATCGCCCGCGCCTTCGGCCCCATGAGCGACAGCACCGCATAGGCAGGCGTGACATCGACAATCTGTGCGTTCATGCCCGTGGGGATGTTCCTGCCAATCCAGTCATAATCGTGCGTGGCGAAACCGGTGCCGGTGACGATATAGAACTCGTCCCTGGCAAGGCGCGTGACGGTCAGATCGCATTCGATCCCGCCTTGGTCATTGAGCAACTGTGTATAGGTCACCGATCCCACGGGTTTTGCAATGTCATTGGCGCAGATCCACGACAGCGCATTTTCGGCGTCGGGTCCGACCACTTTGAATTTGGCAAATGAACTCTGATCGATCAGCACCGCCGCCTCACGGGCAGCCTGGTGCTCGCGGCCGACCGCCTCGAACCAGTTCTGCCGTCCGAAGCTGTAAACGTCCTGCGGCTTTTCCCCCTGCTTCAGATCGGCAAACCAGTTGGGCCGCTCCCAGCCGAGTTTTTCTCCAAAGCAGGCCCCGGCAGCCTTCAGATGCGCATAAAGGGGCGAGCGGCGGAGCGGGCGCCCGGACGCATTCTCTTCAAAAGGCCAGGCCATGGTGTAGTGTTTGCTGTAGGCTTCAAGCGTCCGGGTCCTGACCCATGTGGTGTCGTGATGAGGCGCGCCGAAGCGGCGGATGTCGACCGGCCACATATCGTAAGGTGGTGCACCGGTTGAAACCCATTCAGCAAGGGCCATGCCCGCACCGCCGCCGGATGCAATTCCGAATGCGTTGAAACCGGCTCCGACATAAAAACCACTGAGTTCGGGCGCCTCACCGAGGATGAAATTGCCATCCGGAGTGAAACTTTCCGGTCCGTTGATGAGCTGTTTGACGCCGGCATGTGTGAGCGCCGGAACCCGTCCAAGCGAAAGCTCCATCATCGGCTCGAAGTGATCGAAATCGGAATTCAGCAGGGTGAAATGAAAACCGTCCGGGATGCCGTCAACGGCCCATGGCACTGGATTGCGCTCGTAACCGCCCATGACGAGACCGCCGACATCCTCCTTGTAGTAGGTCAGGCGGTCGGGATCGCGCAATGTGGGCAGGTCCGCTGTCACACCGTCTATCGGTTCGGTGACCATATACTGATGCTGCACGGAGACCAGCGGAACATTGACGCCGACGGTAGCGGCGAGGGTTCTGCTCCATTGCCCCGCGCAACACACCACCTTTTCGCAGGCAATGCGGCCTTTGTTTGTGACAACACCAGTCACCCGCCCGCCGGATGTCTCGATACCGGTCACCACCGTGTCTTCGATGATCGACACGCCGGACCGCCGTGCGCCGCGCGCCAGCGCCTGGGTGATGTCGGACGGGTTGGCTTGCCCGTCGGTCGGCAGGAACGCGGCGCCAACCACATCGCCGATCTCCATCAGCGGCCACAGATCCTGCGCCTCCTTCGGCGTGAGCAGGTGCATTTCCAGCCCGAAGGATCTGGCGGTGGTTGCCTGCCGCTTGACTTCGGTCCAGCGTTCTTCGTTGCAGGCCAGCCGCAGCCCGCCATTCATTTTCCAGCCGGTGGCAAGACCGGTTTCTTCTTCCAGTGACCGGTAAAGTTCGACGGAATTGGTGAGCATCTGGGTGATATTTGCGCTGCTGCGCAATTGCCCGACGAGACCTGCGGCGTGAAATGTGCTTCCCGATGTTAGCTTGTGTCGCTCCAGGACAACAGTGTCCGACAGGCTCAGCTTTCCCAGGTGATAGGCGGTTGAACAGCCGACGATCCCGCCACCGATCACAACCACCCTGGCCGACGATGGAAGATCCGTCATTTCGCGTCCCACCGTGCATAGTAGCGATCAAAAGAAGTATTGAATTTTCTAAGGTTTTCAGCCGTGTAGGCGGCGTAGTCGAAGTCGATATCCGAGTGCAATTCCGAAACCATCGACCACATTGTTTCGCGCAGCAAAGACGCGCATTTCATCGCCTCGAAACGGCGGCGCAATTCGTCATCGACGGTGCATTCGTAATAGTTCTCCAGCAGCCAGTCTTCCTGTGCCTCGCTGAAGCCGTTGTTGGAGGCAAGGCCGCCCAGATCGAAAAGTGGCGAATTGAAACCCGCATAATCCCAGTCGATCAGCCAGATTTTATCCCCGCTATCGATAAAGTTTGCCGCAAGCAGATCATTGTGGCCAAAGACCAGATCGATCGGGCCAACCGCATCTTGCAACGTGTCGGATTTCTTCGAGAGTTCCGTGAGCATGGCGCGATGGGCACTTTGTCCTTGTTTCAGCGTTTCGGCGTAATTGCGCAGGATATGAAACACCCAGAACAGCATTGCCGGCCCGCGGAAATGCTGCGGAATATCCTGGTGGCATTTGCTGATGACCGGGAGCAGACGCTCCAGGCGGGACGGATCGCGCACGTCTGCTTCGTCGAGTGTGTCGCCTTCGACAAATTCCAGAACCATTGCACCAGGTTCCGCATGAACGACCTGCGGAGAAATGCCTGCCGCCGCCGCGGCCCGGCTCGCCGCCAGCTCGTTCGACCGGACGATCTGGTGCTCGGCGATATCGAAGCCGATGCGCACCACATAGCGCTTTCCCGCGTCGGTCACGACGAAATTGGTGTTGGTAATACCGCCGCTCAGCGGTTCCGGTTGGACCGGTCCCCTCCAGAACGACAGGGATGCGGCCGTTTCCAACGCATCTGTCAATCAAATGCCTCCTGCGGGGTCGTAAGTTGCGCCTGTTACGCGAGCAACTATAGGTCCGGTGCGTTCGAAAAGGAAAGCGTTCAGTTCGACTTAGCGCCGCGGCCAGGGTGTCTCCGCAACGGGCGTCACGGGTTTGCCCCTTTCAAACCACTGGACAAGATTGTCCACCTGCAATTGCCCCATGGCATCGCGGGTGTGCTGCGAGGCGGACGCGACATGCGGCAGCAGGACCACGTGATCCATATCGATGAGCGCTTGCGGTACCTGCGGTTCGAATTCGAAGACATCGAGACCGGCTGACATGATCGTCCCGTCGCGCAGCGCTTCAATCAATGCGGATTCGTCGACCGTCGAGCCACGTCCGATATTGATGAATATGCCGTCCGGTCCAAGCGCCGATAAAATGTCGGCATTAATGATGTGCCGGGTGGCCGGCCCGCCGGGAGCTGCGCACAGAAGAACGTCGCAATGGGACGCAAGATCCGCGAGGGTGGCGAAATAGCAATATGAAACATCCGACATCGGATCGCGGTTGTGGTAGCTGACCTCCATGTTTATCGCCTCGGCGCGCTGTGCAATCGCCTTGCCGATACGGCCGAGACCGAAGATGCCCAGTTTCTTGCCGCGCAAGGTGCCGCGGGTCAGCGGGTAATTGTCGTCCCAGTTGCCGGCGCGCAGCCAGCGTTCGGATGCTGACAGTTCCCGGGCCGTCATGATCATCAGACCGATGGCCGTGTCGGCCACTTCTTCTGTCAGAACGTCGGGTGTGTTGGTGACGACGATATTCCTGGTCGCTGCATAATCCGCATCGATATTGTCGTAACCGACACCAAAATTCGCAATGATTTCCAACTTTGGGAAGCGATCAATGAAGTCTGGATTGAATGGAATTGTGTGGCCGCAGGCAATACCGCGAATATTGCCGGCGACCGACGCCAGAACAGTCTCGACGTCATCCGCATTCCAAATGTCATGGGTAGTAAAGGCGCGGCGCAACCCATCATGCACGAGTGCTATGAAGGGGTCCGTTACAAGGATCTCGGGCATGGACATTAATTGGTCTTTCCAGTGATGACAGCTTTCTAATAGAGCGCAATTGCCACGGGTTGAAGTGCCCAATCGTTTTTTCATGTTCGGCAAGCGATAGTTAACTTTGTTAATTATATGATTGACAGTGTTAACTATCTCGATTACCACTGGTGCTACCCTGCAATCAATTGGCGGCATTCGATCATGAGCGGCAATTACAGACTGCATGAACGTCTCGGTTACAAAGTCTCCTGCCTCGCGCGTCTGATGGAAACGCAGCTTGAGGAAATGATCAGCCCGTTCGGCATCACCAGACTGATCTGGTGCATCCTCAGCGGAGTCGGTTTGGAGGATGTAAAAACGCCGTCGGAACTGGCCGATTATGTAGGTATCGCGCGGTCGGCCGTATCCAGAGCGCTGAGAACCATGGAAGAAATGGAACTGATCACCCGCTGTGGTGCCGAAAAGGACGGTCGCGGCGTTGAAATCGTCCTGACGGAAAAGGGCAGGGATGTGATGGAAAAGTGCCGTCCGCTGGTCGAAAGGCTGAACGACCATTTCACGACAAAACTCGCCAATGGCGATCTTGAGGCCGTGCTGGTCAATATCGACGAACTGTCTGCTGGCGAAACGCGCGAACTGTCGCGGCTTTAGGAATATGCAAGTGAACCTGTTTTCGACAAAAAACCGTCCGTTCGATCTCGGCCCGTTTCCGCTTGAGACACTCAACCGGTCTTCGGACCGACCCGACTTCGAGCAGATTGAACGGATGCGCCAACTCGATTTCGACCGTCACCCGCGAGAGTCGCTTGCCCACGCAATGGCGCGGTTCATGGGCATGATAGACACGGTGCGTGACGGCACCATTGTCCACGGTGAAGCCGAAATTCCGGCCGATCCGGAAGAGCGGGCCAAGCATCTGAAAGCCGCCGGATATTATTTCGACGCGTCGATGATCGGTATTGCGAAGCTGGACAAGGCGCATTTTCTCGATACGCCGTTTCGCAATCCGATGATCGATGACATCAAGCGCGAGCTTGAAGAGGGCCAGCCGAAAAGTTTCGCATCGGGGGTCGATGCCATCTACGCCGATGTGCTGGAATCGGCGCGCATCAAACTCGGTCCTGTCGATCACCACACGCATGCGCTGGTGTTCCTGGTTGAACACACGCGCGACCCGCGTCCCGATGAGCCGGGCACGGAATGGTTCCTCGACACACAGGCGGAACGTGCGGCACTGCTTACATCGAACGTTGCGGTCGTGTTGGCCAATTACCTTCGCATGCTTGGCTACGAGGCGCGCGCCCACACCGCTACCACATCCGACGTCGATCTCAACAGGCTGGGTGTTTCGGCAGGTCTTTGCGCGGTGGCCGAGGATGGCGGTCAACAGATCCTCGTCAACCCGTTTGTGGGCACCGGCTTCGGGCTCGCGGCGGTAACAACCAACCTCGAAATCGCCGCCGACAATCCGCTGGCGCAGGAGGCGGGCAAGGCGGGATTGAAAACCCACGGCCCTTCCTGGTGGCTGGGCAAGGGCACTAGCCGACGGGCCGCGACGGCCCAGCCCTATCGTGACCGTGAGTTCCGCATGGGGCCGCATCCGTTCGAAAAAATCAAGCGTCGCAACACCCCGACGACGATGATCGACGAAGACCGTGTTCCGCGCTTTCCCAAACGCGCCGACTTTTTTGCGCGCGCCCTTTTTGGCGATATCGGCAAACAGGTCCAGGAGGGAGCAAAGGGCGGCATGTATGTCATGAAAAGCCCGATTGGAGCCTGCGCCAGACGGGCCTTGGGTGCACTGCTTTTGCTGCAGTTCGGCGAGGCGAGGGGACCGATATCGAAAAATGCGACCGACCCGGCCAGGAATGCCGACAATCTGAAGGCGGCGTCCTACTACCTTTCAGCCGATGCGGTTGGCCTCAGCCGGGTGCCCGAATGGGCCTATTATTCACATGATGCCGGCGGCAACCCGCTTGAGCCCTATCATGACAGCGGTGTTTCGCTGCTGCTCGACCAGGGCTTCGACACCATGGAAGGCGCCAGCGGCGACGACTGGATATCGGTTGCCCAGTCCATGCGCGCCTATTTGCGGTTTTCACTGCTGGGCGGCGTCATCGGCGAGCAGATCAGGCGCCTTGGATATTCGGCCCGCGTCCACTCCGTACTCGACGGCGACGTGCTGCAGCCGCCATTGCTTTTGCTTTCGGGCCTTGGCGAGGTCAGCCGCATCGGTGAAGTCATTCTCAATCCATTTCTCGGGCCGCGGTTGAAATCAGGCGTGGTAACGACATCAATGCCGATGGCGCACGACAAGCCGATAGATTTCGGCCTGCAGAGCTTTTGCAATTCCTGCAACAAATGCGCACGCGAGTGTCCGTCCGGTGCGATTACCGCAGGTCCCAAGCTGATGTATAACGGCTATGAAATCTGGAAGTCCGACGCCGAAAAATGTGCCCGCTACCGCATTACCAATTCGGCGGGTGGCATGTGCGGCCGCTGCATGAAAACCTGTCCTTGGAATCTCGAGGGCCTGTTTTCCGATGAGGCTTTCCGGTGGCTCGCGATCAATGCTCCGGGGTCGGCCAAAACGCTGGCAAAACTCGACGACAGGCTGGGGCGAGGGGAGATCAATCCGGTCAAGACCTGGTGGTGGGACATCGAACTGGATCAGCAAACCGGACGATATGTGCAGGCAAAGGAAACGCACCGTCGCGGCCTGTCGAAAAACCTCGATCTCAAATATGAGGATCAGACCCTGGCGGTCTATCCTGCCGACGTCATGCCGCCGCCTTTTCCGATCGCTCACCCGCTCAATCGCGAGGAGGGGATCGAACGCTACAGGGCATTGCTGACACCGCAGGAATATCGCCGCAAGCTGGACGCTGGAGAAACCGAAAACCTCGCACCCCCGGCAAAACCACTTGAAGGGCCGCCGCCGGTGTTTCCGGTCATTGTCTCGAAACGCGAGGATCTTGCGTCTGACATTGTCCGTTTCGAACTGACGCGCGCCGATGGCGAACCGCTGCCGAAGGTCGAAGCCGGCGCGCATGTCGATGTGGTGATTGCCCCGGAATATCAGCGGCAATATTCGCTCGCCGGTGATCCGACGGACAACCGCAAATATATTCTCGGTGTTCAGAAAGAAGAAGCCGGCCGCGGCGGATCACTGCTCATGTATCGGGTTTTCAAGCAAGGACGTCGCGTCTTCATTTCAGAACCGCGCAACCATTTCCCGCTGGACGAAAGCGCGCCATTTTCGCTGCTGATGGCAGGGGGCATAGGGGTAACGCCCCTGATCACCATGGCGCACCGGCTTCACGCGCTGGGCAGGGAATTCATCTTCCACTACAGCGCCAAGTCGGCTGAAAAATCAGGTTTCGCCGCGGAACTCAAATCCGCCCCCTGGGCCGACAGGGTCCATTTTCATTTTTCTGCGGATGGAAAGCGCGCGCAACTCAACAAACTCATCCCGGATTTCTGCGAAGGCTTTCGGCTCTACACCTGCGGTGCCGACCGTTACATGGATGGCGTTTTCGAAGCCGCCGACAAAAAAGGGTGGCCGGAAGAAGCTCTGCTCAAGGAATATTTTTCCGTTCCGGAAGCACCCGACTATGTCAATCACGATTTTGTCCTGGAGCTTGCCAAATCGGGCCGCACAATCAATGTCGGCGCGGATCAGACGGCGACCGATGCCCTGATTGATGCCGGGTTTGCCGTGGACGTCAAATGCACCGACGGCCTGTGCGGCGTCTGCGCCGCCGGACTGGTTGACGGTGATGTCGAGCATCGCGACCATGTCCTGTCGACAAAGCAACGCCAGGAAAAGGTGATTCTGTGCTGTTCGCGCGCCAGGGCGACCGATGGAGTGGTGACGATCGATCTTTGAATGGTTCCCGACAATGAAAATCGATGAACTGCCGGTATCTGTTCGCGACGACCACATAATTTCTTGACATAAATCAAGTCCGGTACATGAGCGACTGGTTACAAACCAGTCATGATGACCGAACACGATTCCGCACCCTTATCAGACACACCCCGTCAGTCTCTACGTTCAAACAAAGCCGCTCCGGCCTTTCCGGTGCCGTTGCCGCTTTTTGTCCTGCAACCTCTGCTTCGACACATTGTGACGACGGTTGCCGGGCGGCATCCGGATCTGTTCGAACGCCTCGGCGACAGCCAGAAAAAGAAGTTTCTGATCGATGCGCGCGGTCTGCCGCTGGTTCTGGTATTGCAGCCTGACGGCGATGCACCACAATTACACGCACATAACAGACATTGCGTTCCGCCATGTGATGTGCGCATTGCCGGGTCTTTTCCGACCCTGTTGCGCATGATTGACGGCCAGACCGACAGCGACGCTCTTTTCTTCAGCAGGGATCTGTCGATATCGGGCGATACGGAAGCCTCGGTCGCGTTGCGCAATGCTATCGACGATCTCGACACCACCCTTGCCGAGGATGTGGTTGCCTGTTTCGGCCCGCTGGCAGGACCGGTTCGCGCCGTTCTTGATTATGTCAGCGGAACGGGAAGACAAAGACAATGACAGCATTGCCACCGCCCGAACTTGTTTGCCCGGCCGGCACGCCGGCAGGATTGCGCACAGCCGTCGATGCCGGTGCGGACACCGTCTATTGCGGTTTCCAGGGGCCGACAAATGCCCGCAATTTCCCGGGGCTGAATTTCACCCCAAAACAGATGGCCCAAGCCGTCATTTATGCACATGAGCGGGACGCCAAAGTCCTGGCTGCGATCAATTCATTTCCGACCGCCGGCCGCACCCATATCTGGAAACAGGCGATCGACGATGCGGTTGAATGCGGTATCGATGCGATCATCATCGCCGATATCGGGATGGCCCGTTATCTCGCCGCGCGCCATCCCGACCAGCGTGTGCATCTTTCCGTGCAGGCGGGCGCGTCTTCGGCGGAAGCCATCCGTTTCTGGTGCGACCGGTTTGACATCAAGCGTGTCGTCCTGCCGCGCATATTGACGGTGGCCGAGATCAGGAAGGTGCATGACGAAATACCTTGTGAGATTGAAGCGTTCGTCTTCGGCAATATCGGCATGATGGCAGAAGGACGCTGTTCCCTGACCAACTATGTCACCGGCTCTTCGACCAATCTGGACGGTGTCTGCTCGCCGGCAAACCATGTCCACTATCATGAGGACGATCAGGGCAATCTGACCTCCAGGCTTTGTGATGTGACCATTGACCGGTACGCGCAGGGTGAAAATGCCGGCTATCCCACGATCTGCAAGGGGCGCTACAACGTCCCGCACAAGGAGCATTACTACGCCTTCGAAGAGCCGGTGAGCCTCAACCTGACGCATCTGCTTCCCGATCTCATGCGCGCCGGCGTAACGGCGCTCAAGATCGAAGGGCGGCAACGCTCGAGAGCCTATGTGCGGGCGGTCGTTTCAGCCTTCCGCGCCGCAGTCGACGATTATGCCGCCGGTCGCACGCCTGATGTCAGCCATCTTCTGGCGCTCACGGAAGGACAGCGTGAAACGCAGGGCGCCTTCAGATCAAAGACCTGGAGATGATGATGGAAGCAGAACTCACCATGGGCCCGGTGCTTTTCAACTGGGAGCCGGATATCTGGCGGGACTTTTATCTGCAGGTCGCAGACGAGGCACCTGTGTCGACCGTTTATCTCGGCGAGGCGGTCTGTTCGAAGCGCGCACCTCTTTTCGACAAGCACCTGGAAGAAGTGGTGACGCGCCTGGAGGCGGTCGGAAAGGATGTTGTTTTTTCGAGCCTTGCAGAAGTTACAAGCGCGGTTGACCGGCGGCTGGTGAAAAAAGTGGCAGGATCAGAGGCTGTCGACATAGAGGTCAATGACATATCAGCGCTATGGCATTTGGGCGGCCGTACGCATGTCATCGGCCCATTTGTCAATGTTCATAATGAGGAAAGCCTAGACGCCTTCGCCGAAAACGGCGCGCACCATATCTGCCTGCAGCCGGAAATGCCGAAGGAAGGCATCCGTGCGCTTGCCGGGCATGCGTTGAAACGGAACGTGACATTGGAAGTGCAGATATTCGGGCGGGTGCCGCTTGCCCTTTCGGCCCGCTGCTATCATGCCCGTGCCCATGGCAAGACCAGGGACAGCTGTCAGTTTATTTGCGAGCGGGACCCTGACGGCATGGTGCTTCGCACGCTGGACGATACCCCGTTTCTGACGATCAACGGCATTCAGACCATGTCCTACACCCGGCTGAACCTCGCCGGGGAGCTTGAAGAATTGACGGCGATGGGCATTGCGCGATTTCGACTGTCACCCCAAAGCACCGGAACGGTGAAAGCTTCAACGATATTTCGCGATGTTCTGGACAAAAAGCTATCGGCGGAAGAGGCGACGGAACAATTGCGGTCGTGCGGCCCTGACGTGCCATTTTCCAATGGGTTCTATCATCACCGGCCGGGTGTGGAATGGCGAACGCCAGGTGTGCGATAGCCATTCTTATATTGCCGGGTGAAAGTCCAGCGAGAACAATTGACGCCCCCGCTGGTTATCGTGGTCTGGCTGCGAAGCAGACAGCACGAAGAATCCTTTCGACTTCAATCGATAGTCCTTAATACTTGCGCAAAATATGTACAAAGACTGGAAACAGTCTAAATGTCGATATTGGCAGTTTGGAAGTACTCGGGGGTGGCACATGGATTTCGGCCTGGTGATGAGTGGGGTATTGTTTCTTTGTGCCACCTTTGTGCTGACATTCGGTTCCTATTTTGCCACCCGTTGGTGCCTCATGCCCCGCAGCAGTGCGGAGGCGAGGGAGCTTGCATCATCTCATTTTTCGGGTGGCAGCTCTGCACGGCCTGATCCTTGCGCTGGTGTTTGCGGAAGAGCTGGGCAATTCGGACGCCCTCATTCAATCCGTCAACAGCGAAGCCACGCAACTCGAAAGCATCTATTTCGATGCAGACCGGCATGGCGGCGGGCAGACAAAGGAAATCAGGCAGGCCATTGCATTTTACACCAGGGAAGTAATCGAGCGGGAGTGGGAGTTGCTCAACAGTGAAAGTGTCCTGAGCAACGACGCATGGAGCCACCGGGAAAAAGCCATGCAGGCTTTGCTCGATCTCGAAGTTGATACACCGCGGCAGACCTGGCTCAGGCAGCGGATGCTGGATCAGTTGGCGGCTGTGGAAACGGAGAGAAACCGGCGGGAGATCCTCGCTGCAATCGATGTCAGCATGCTTTTCTGGGTGATTGCGTTCATCGGCGTCGCCTTGGTTGCGGCGCCATATTTTCCCTATCAGCCGACCACCGCCAATATGGCTTTGCTGGCTATCTATGCGGCGTACCCAGGATTGGTCCTGTATTTCATCTATGCGTTTGACAGTCCATTTTCGGGATTTGGCGGGGTTCAACCGATTCCGCTCGAGCTTCTCTATCACGAATTCCTGCATGCCGAGATCGCGGACTTGCTGCCGGCGCCGGCCAACACCAATCAGTAGACTTTTCCCATAAACAGGCGGTCGCGTATGTCTGATCACCTTGCCGATAGAGTTTGGCACCTCGTTCCGTCATAAAACTGTTGCACACGTGTGCAAAATGGACTTTGCTCTTTATTGAGATTCAACCCACCGTTCGGATTGCAGGAAAAAGTGTGCAACATTGATCGCTACAAAAAAATGGCTCGATCGTTTTCAATGGCCGCAATCGCTGGTCACCAATCACCCGCTGGCGATTGCCCATCGTGGTGCCAGCGCTTACCGGCCGGAAAATACACTGGCGGCGTTCCGAACGGCTTCAGAACTCGCTTCGGAAATGTGGGAGCTTGATATTCATCTGTCGGCAGACGGTGTCTGTGTTGTGGCGCACGACGACGACCTGCAGCCTCTCTCAGGCACTCCCATAAGGATATCTGACAGCAAGTGGGAGGACATATGTCAGGTCAGACTGGCGGACGGCGAGCGCGTCCCGAGGCTTGACGAGGTCATCGATCTTGCCCGCAAGACCGGAAGTGGTCTTTACATTGAAATGAAGGGTGCCGGTGCCGGACCGGTCGCGTTGCGGCTGCTGCGGGACTCAGAATTCCGTTTTGCTGCTCTTGGCTCATTCGTTGTTCCCTGGATCGCCGAATTGCGCCGGTTGGACTGTGAATTCCCACTTGCGGTGCTTGTGCCGGCGGGCGGCGATCCGTTTGAATATATGGGCGACAGTGATCCTGACATCATCCATCTATGTTGGAGAGATGCGTCCGATGCGCCCCATGATCTCGTCACGGATGCACTGATCAAACAGGCTTCTGATCAGGGACGGCAAATCGTTGCCTGGCATGAAGAGCGGCTTGATATCGTCGATGCACTGCTCGAAATGCCGCTCCTCGGTATCTGCTCCGACAGGCCGGAGGTGCTGAAACCATTTCGGTTTGGAGATGAGGCAAACTATCAGATTGTGTGTCATCGCGGTGCCAGCATCCTCGCACCGGAAAACACACTTGAGGCGGCCTGTGTCTGCCTGGATCAACAGTTTCAATTCGTGGAGTTTGACGTCCGAACCACTGCGGACGGTGAGCTCATCGTCATCCACGATCCCAGCCTCGAACGCACCACCAATGGGACCGGGTGTGTAAAAGCGCACAGACTGGAAAGTCTGTTGTCGCTCGATGCGGGCAGCTGGTACCGCGACCATGCGGCCGGCATGCGCCTGCCGATGCTCGCTCAAATGCTCGAAAAGCTCCGTGGTCGCGCAGGCGCCTATGTGGAAATCAAGCAGGCTGATCCGGCCAGGGTACTTGAGGCGGTCAGCGCGCAAGATATGCTCGACCGCTGCTTTTTCTGGAGTGAGGACACGGATGCGCTGCGGTGGATGCGCCGGCAGTCGTCTGACATTGTCCTGATGGCACCGCGGTGGATGTATGGATCACTGCCTGAAGCCATATCCGACTACGACGCACAGATTATCGAATTTGACGCGACGAAAGACGATCTTGGCGAGTTGGGTCTGTGCCGTAATGCCGGCGTGCGCTCGATGATCTTCAGTCTCAGTCACAGCTGGGATGACCTTGCCGAATATCACCGCCTCGGGCCGGACATGGTCAATCTGGACCGGCCCGACAGGTTCAAGATCATTGCCGGTTACCCTCTCGTTTACAGGCATTTTGCGCCACGGACCGGTGAGCCTTAGGAGGGTACATGACTTCAGTCAAACGTCCCGGATCCGGCGTCACATCATTCGATGTCGCACGACTGGCCGGCGTGTCGCGCTCGGCCGTCTCGCGGGCATTCACTCCGAGAGCCAGCATTTCCAAAGATGCGCGACTCAAGGTTTTCGACGCGGCGAGCCAGCTTGGCTACCGCGTCAACCCGGTGGCAAGAGCCCTGAATCAGCGCCGCACCGACCTCGTCGGCATGATCGTCGCGCGAATGGACAATCCATTCCGGGCTAGCCAAATTGACGCCCTGTCCCGGACGCTTGTGCGCCATGGTTTCCGCCCGATGTTGTTCTGCATTGATGAGGGGCTGGGAACTGAACAGCTTTTATCTCTGCTGTTGGACTACAGCGTTTCGGGTGTCGTCATCACGTCGGATGCGCCGCCTATAGAAATCTGCAACGAGTGTGCCCGCCAGCAGATTCCATTGGTTCTGGTCGATCGGGACGACCGGCTGCCATTTGTCGATCGGATCAGCGGCGACAACGTCAAGGGCGGCCGCATCGCAGCTGAAACCCTGATTGAGGCCGGTCGGCACAAGCTGGTGGTTTTGAGCCCCGAAACAGCCGTCTATTCCATCACGACCAGGATCGATGCGTTTGTCGCATGCGCCGACGAACAGGATGTGCCCGTTGATGTGTTGAACGTCGGTACCCACAACTATGAGGCGGGTCGTGATGCTGCCGCGTCGATCGCGGAGCGACGGCATGACGAGATTGGTGTTTTCTGCCCATCGGATATTATTGCACTTGGCCTGCTTGACGCATTGCGGGTCAAACACGGCATCAAGATCCCCGGTGAAATGAGCCTGATTGGCTATGATGATATTCCCCAGTCCGGCTGGGAGTTCGCCGATATGACCAGCATCAGCCAGCCGGTCGCCTCATTCGCCGACGGCATTGTCGGTTTGCTCACCGAGCGGATTGCCAATCCGCAAACCCCGCCACGCAACGAATTATTGGATGTCATGCTAATACGCAGAGGAACCGTTTGATGACCCATGCTGAACACACAGCAACCCTTCAGGAAAAACTCGACTACGTCTGCGCCCTCGCCAGAGAGGTTGGTCTGGCGGCTCGACACAGGCAGGAATCCCTCGGACGCGATGGACTTGGCGTCAGTGCCAAGGGATTGCAGGATTTTGTCACCGAAGTCGATCAGGAAACCGAGGATATTATCCGAACACGCCTGTCAGAACGGTTTCCCGAAGACGGGTTTATCGGCGAGGAATCGGGCAGGAGCGACGCGCGCCCCGGGTGCTGGGTGGTCGATCCGATCGACGGCACGGCGAATTTTCTGCGCGGTCTGCGCCACTGGGGCATATCGATCGGCTACGCGCTCCATGGCGAGATGGTGCTGGGCATCATCCATGACTCGCCCAACGACACAATTTACAGCGCCATCAAAGGCGGTGGCGCCTGGCGCGAAGACCGGAAGATCGTGGTATCGGGCACAGCCAATCCCCATGAGGCCATGGGCATATTGGGCGTATCGCGGCGCACCACATTCGAAAATTACTTGAGCAAACTGTGTGTACTCGAAGAGACCGGCATCGAACACCGTCGCATCGGATCGGCGGCCATCGGGCTGGTACGCATGGCCGAAGGGTCGGCGGATTTCTACTATGAAGCCCATCTCAATTGCTGGGACGCCGCCGCCGGCTTGGTTATCGCTGCCGAGGCTGGTGCGATCGTGAAAATGCCGCCGGTGGAGACCTTCCTGCGCGAAGGCGGCGAGGTGCTTTGTGCGACGCCCGATCTTGCGGACAAATTCTGGTCAATTCTATCCGACGCCGTCTATTCATAGGGTGGTCAGACCGGACAGTTGCAGCACATGGGTTGTAGTCTGCGTTGACCGTCGGCGAGCCAGTATTTCAGTGACAGATATTCAGTCAGATTAGCATCTGGCTGATTGCAAAGAGTTTTGCTAGGCTTCGCGATAGTGCACAGCTTGGTGCAAGAGGAAAACAGCAAAAGGCTCGGTGTGCCATTTTACGAGATGGAAGATAAGGACGGTATTCGCGCCCCTTACAGGCGTATAGCCGACTGGATAACAGAAACAGGCACCGAACTACTTGGCCGCCGGCGCGACGAGGCCGAGGCCATATTCCGCAAAATCGGAATTACTTTTGCCGTCTATGGCGAGGGGGGTGACCCCGAAAGGCTGATCCCGTTCGATCTCATTCCACGCGCCTTTGCCGCGGACGAATGGTCATTGCTCGATTGCGGTATACGTCAGCGCGCCCGAGCGCTGAATGCCTTTCTGTATGACATCTACCATCGCGGCGAAATCATCAAGGCCGGGATAATGCCGGGTGGGCTGGTCTATCGCAATTCTGCATTTTTGCCGGAGATGGTGGGCTTTTCGCCCCCCGGGAGGGTGTACAGCCATATTGTCGGCATCGATATCGTGCGTACGGGGCCGGGCAGTTTTCAAGTGCTTGAGGATAATTGCCGTACGCCGTCCGGTGTCAGCTACATGCTCGAAAATCGCGAGATCATGGCGCGCATGTTCCCTGACATCTTCAGTGGCGGGCCGGTTCAGCCGGTGGATCAATATCCGGACGAGCTGTTGCGTTCATTAAAGGAGGTCGCGCCGGCGTCGTGCACCGATGAGCCGACCGTTGTTCTTCTGACGCCCGGCTCGCTGAATTCCGCTTACTACGAACATTCGTTCCTCGCCGATCTCATGGGCATTGAACTGGTTGAACCCCAGGATCTTTTCGTCGAAGACGCAAATGTGTGGATGCGCACGACCCGCGGCCCGCAGAAAGTTGACGTCATCTACCGGCGCATTGACGATGACTATATCGATCCGCTGACCTTCCGACCCGATAGCATGCTCGGTGTAGCGGGTCTGTTTGATTCCTACCGTGCAGGCAACGTCAATATCTGCTCGGCGCCCGGTGCCGGGGTGGCTGACGATAAAGCGATCTATATTTTCGTGCCGGAGATGATCCGGTTTTATCTCGGAGAAGAACCGGTCCTGGAAAATATCCAGACCTATCAGTGCGGTCGAAAGAACGACCTCAAATATGTCCTCGACAACCTGCACGAACTGGTGGTCAAGGAAGTGCATGGATCAGGTGGCTACGGCATGCTGATCGGCCCGAAAAGTACCAAGGCTGAAATCGCCGAATACCGCAAACGTATAGTCGCCGACCCCGCCGATTTCATTGCCCAACCCACTCTCGATCTTTCGACAGTGCCGACGCTTCATGATGGCGATATCGCCGGCCGGCATGTAGACTTCCGTCCGTTCTGTCTTGTTGGCAAATCGATCCGTCTCGTTCCAGGCGGGCTGACCCGTGTCGCGTTGCGTGAAGGCTCCCTTGTCGTCAACTCCAGCCAGGGCGGTGGCGTCAAGGACACATGGGTTTTGCGGGAATGAATTCATGTTGAGTCGTGTCGCCCAAAATATGTTCTGGCTCGGCCGCTACATTGAGCGGGCCGAGGCGACTGCCCGAATGATTTCAATGGGTCAGCGCATGGCAATGCTGCCCGGCACCCATGGCCAGTCCGAGTGGACATCGCTGATACAGGCAACGGGAGCCGAGCCGCCTGACGGACGGGTCGTTACCGAGGCGGATATTGTTGCCCAACTCATCCTCGATCAGGCCAACCCGTCCGCCATCCAGGCCTGTCTTGCAATGGCACGGGAAAACGGCCGCGCGGTTCGCTCTGCTCTGACGCAGGAGATGTGGGAATGTCTCAATGAAGACTGGCGGTATCTGGAGTCGATGGACACCCAGTCGGCGCGGCGGCAACTGGTCCATATCCTGGAGTGGGTGCGCAACCGGGCCGCCATGTTCCGGGGCGCCGTCGAAACGGCGATGCTGCGCACGGAGGGCTATTATTTCCTGCGTCTCGGCGGCAGCATCGAAAGGGCCGACATGACGCTCCGCCTCCTGAACGTCAAATACTTTCTGCTGCTGCCAGAGACAGAAGTTGTGGGCGGCGGCAGGGATCACCACCAGTGGATGTCGATGCTGCATGCGGTGTCTGGTCTTCGTGCCTATCACCACCATTACGGAGGCGACTATGCGCCGTGGAACATCACCGACTTCCTGCTTCTCGATCAGACTTTTCCGCGTTCCGTCGCCTTCAGTTACAGCCAGATTGATGCCTGTCTCGAAGAGCTGGAAAAGAATTATGGCGGTGCGCATAACTGCCAGCGTACGGCTCGACGGGAACTCGACCAACTCAGCCACCTGGATATCAATGCGATATTTGAAAACGGCCTTCACGAATTCATTGATCAGCAGATCATCACCACCGCCCGCATCAGCAAGGAGGTGTCAGATGCCTACCATTTCTGACAGGGTTCGCTGATGCGCCTGCGCGTTCACCACAAATCCGCATATGGATACGAGCCGGCCGCGGCGCGTGTCTCGATGCGCTTGAAGCTTTTCCCATCTATCTTTGATGGTCAGTCCGTTGAGAACTGGTCGGTGACCGTCAACGACGAAGCTGTCAAGCCGATCTACACGACCGGCTATGGCGACGAAACCGCGCTTTGGCAAAGCAGGGAAAAGGTCTCCAGGGTTGAAGTACTGGCCGAGGGTACTGTCATCACCGAAGACAAGAACGGCCTGGTCCGCGATCTGCCGACCAAGCCACCATCGTCGATTTTCCGCAGAAACACGCAATTGACACAGCCGGACGATGCAATACGCGAACTGGCCGAAACCAACCGCAAGGCAGATGTGCTCGAGACCGTCCACGCACTTTCGATCGCCGTTTCCGATGCGGTGATTTACCGCGCCGACACAACCAACAGCCGGACCACCGCGGCTGAAGCAATGGCCATGGGGGCAGGGGTCTGCCAGGACCATGCCCATGTGCTGATAGCCGCCTGCAGATTACTCGAAGTTCCGGCCCGATACGTGACCGGTTATCTCAAGGCTGCAGAAGATGCGGCTGAACTTCTTGAGACACACGCCTGGGTCGAGGCGCACATACAGAATTTTGGTTGGGTCGGCCTTGATCCGTCGAACGGGATATCCCCAACGGATCACTATATAAGAATTGCCTGCGGGCTGGACGCTGACGATGCGACTCCGATAAAAGGCCATGTGGTCGGCGGTACGCAAATAACGCTTTCAGCGGATGTTGCGGTTTCCGACAGTCAACAGCAGTAGGAAATATCAGTGACATATTGCGTTGCCATCAAGCTGGACGTTGGTCTTGTGTTGCTCTCCGACACACGCACAAATGCCGGGTTGGACAATATCTCCCGTTACGGAAAAATGCACACATGGGAAGTGCCTGGCGAACGTGCAGTCGCTCTGCTGACGGCTGGAAATCTGTCAATCACCCAAGGTCTCATCACGCGGCTTGAAAAGCGGATTGAACAGTCCGCGCTCGATCCCGATACCGAGACCATTTTGAATGCCGACAGCATGTTCCGGATCGCCCAGATCGTCGGTGAGATCATGCGCGATGTCCAGGAACGTCACCGTGAAGGCATGGAGGCGCAGGGCACATCATTCGATGCGACCGTACTGGTGGCAGGCCAGCGCAAGGGCGGTTCCGCCAGGCTGTTTCTTGTTTATTCGGCGGGCAATTTCATCGAGGCTACGCAAGACACGCCTTTTTTGCAGATCGGCGAACACAAATACGGCAAACCGATCCTCGACCGGGTGATCACACCCAAAACGCCGCTCGGCAAGGCCAAGCTTGCTGCCTGCGTTTCGATGGATTCGACTCTGCGCAGTAATCTCTCCGTCGGCATGCCGCTTGATCTTGCGATTATCGAAACCGATTCGCTGAAGATTACCGAGCGCCGCCGCATCGAGCCGGACGACAAGGACTTCAACCAGCTTTCCGATGCCTGGTCGAAAGCGCTGAATTCGGCCTTTCACGACCTTCCGCATGTCTTCTGAAACATCGCTGTCAGCCTGTTAGAGCGTAAGAACAAGATGCGCCCTCAAAAGCAGAACGGGCGGGGAATCCCCGCCCGCCTAACCTCGCGAGCAGTGGGTTGGGTGAATCCTCGCAAGGGTATTATCTACCCGGCCTGAACGGACCAGGTAAATTGCGCACATCAGAGCGTGTCATTCCCCTTTGGCGACGCTTCAACGATCGACGGTCCCGCGCCGATTGAACCCCTCAGGGTCTGCCAATACCGATAATGTGGCTGTTGGAATTGAAGGCAATATTTGCCCCGCGGTACAATCAATTCTTTTGTGGAAGACACAAGAACTGTGATCAAGCCGGCTAACCGATTTGCCTCAACTCAACAGGTATATCGCCTTAGGTCTTGCCGCAGCAGGTTTGGCTGCCGTTATCGCCTGGCGCGGCCAAATGAAAGAGGCGTGATGACAATGGGGCAGAGCCAAGCCCTGCAGTCAATTGGAAGAGGTTTACAGGCCGCAGCTTGCCAGTTGCGGTCTGTAAAGTGATTCGCAGTCCTTCAATACCTGAGGGGCTCTAGGTGCCGGAAACGCGCGCGATTGCGTTGTCGATTGCATCGACGATCTTGTCCAGATCACCTTTTGTGCAAATCAGAGCCGGGCTCAGGCACAGTGTGTTGTTGTAAACGTCGAAGCTTCTGTTTGTCGCTCCGATCAGGACCCCATTGGCCATGCAGTCACCGACTATCGCCTGGGTGACGCTTTCGTTGACCGGTTCTTTCGTTTCACGATCCACCACCAGTTCGAGGCCGCAGAACAGTCCCTTGCCGCGCACATCGCCGACGATGGCGTGTTTGTCCTTGAGCTCTTCCAGGCGCCCCATCAGGTATTCGCCCATGGCTGTTACATTTTCGAGAAGTTTCTCGTCTTCGATGATCTTGATGTTTTCGAGCGCCGCCGCCGGGCCGGCCGCACAACCGCCGAATGTCGAGATATCGCGGAAATAGCTCATTGGATCAGACGGGTCCGCCTTGAACTGATTGAAGACTTCCTCGGTCGTCACGGTACAGGAGATGGCCGCATAGCCGGACGCCACACCCTTCGCCAAGGTCACCATGTCCGGCTCGATGCTGTAGTGCTGGTAGCCGAACCATTTTCCGGTGCGGCCGAGGCCGCAAACGACTTCGTCTATGTGCAGGAGGATCTCGTACTTCCTGCAGATTTCCTGGACGGTTTCCCAATAGCCCTCAGGTGGCGTGATCACGCCGCCGCCGGCCGTAATCGGTTCCAGAACAATTCCGCCGACCGTATCGGGGCCTTCCCGCAGGATGACATCTTCGATCGCCTTTGCGGCCCGGACGCCATAATCGGAGCAATCCCCGTACTGCGAGCGATATTCGAGGCAGTGCGGCACTTCAACAAAACCCGGCGTGAAGGGCCCGTAATGGTCTTTGCGCTGGTTCTGGCCGGTGGAGCTCAGCGCCGTAATCGTTGTTCCGTGATAGTCGCGCTCGCGGTAGAGGATCTTGTGTTTCTTACCGCCATATTTGTTGTGCGCGATCTGCCGGACGATCTTATAGGCTTTCTCATTGGCTTCCGAACCGGAATTGGACAGATAGACCCGGCTCATGCCCGGCATTTTTTCTATCAGCTTCTTGGAGAACATGGCGCCGGGAACGTTGCCCGCTGTGTTGGCGAAGTAGTTCAGTTTCACCAGCTGTTCGCGTACCGCGTCGGCAATGCTCTCGCGGCCATAGCCGACATTGACGGTCCACACGCCACCGGAAACACCGTCGAGATATTCCTTGCCGTTTGCGTCCCAAACCCGCATTCCCTTGCCTTCGATGATGACGAGCGGGTCAGACGTTTCGTAGCGCTTGTGCTGGCTGAGATGGTGCCAGACATGGGTGCGGTCGCTTTCGACGACTTCACTGAAGTCGTTGCTGCCAGGTGATATGTTCATTGCTCATCTCCCGAGGGGCTGCGCGGCATCAAGTGCCATCGGTGCAACCAGATTGGCAAACATTTGTGTTGGCGTGACACTCTCACGCAACGCTGCCGCGGCGATAGTCCCAGATGGCACTGCTTGATGACGCCAGTTATTCGAGCGCTGTGCACCGTCGAAAAGATGCGGTTCAGGCCAGGGACCAGTCTCCCACAAATGTTTTTTTGAGAAAATCGACCATCGCACGGACCTTGTACGGCAGGTAGCGTTTGCTTGGATAGACCAGCCAGGCCGCTGACTGCGCGTGTCCGCCTTCTATTTCATGATCGGGCAGGACATTGACAAGCTTGCCCGAGGCAATGTCGGATTTGACCAGCCATTCAGGAAAAAGAGAAGGTCCCAGCCCATCGCGCGCGCATTGCAGCAACGCCAGCACCGAAGAAATGACTATATCGCCGTCGACCGGCATGACGGTCTCTCTGCCGGATGCATTGCGCGCCACCCAGGTGTTGCTGACCGAAGGTGTGCGGTACAACAGACAGCGGTGTTTGACGACATCGATGGGTTGCCTGATATGCTCGTGCGTCTTCAGGTATTGCGGGCTTGCGCAAATTATGTAGCGCGTGTTGAACAACTTCGTTGCGATCACATCACCATCGATACGGCTACCAAGACGAACGGCCAGATCAATGCGGTTTGAGATGAGGTCTATTTGGCTGTCCGTGAGGTGCAGCTCAAACCTCAAATCAGGAAATTCTTGCCGCAATCTCGGCAGCAGAGGCGCCAGGCACAACTGGCCGAAACCAACGGTTGCGGTTATGCGCATGCTGCCGGTCGGACGGGCGCTTACCGACCGCGCCTCCTCTAGGGCATTGTCCATATACTCGATCAGCGTTTCCATGCGGTTGAGATAGATTTCACCGGCTTCGGTGAGGGTCATATTGCGAGTCGTACGCTGAAACAGCCGGATTCCAAGCTCGGTTTCTAGACTTGCGATAGTGCGTGAAATTGTTGAAGGATCTTGATCATGATCTCTGGCGACTGCAGCAAAACTCTGTCGCTTGGCCACATCTACAAACAGTTTTAACCGGGCAATATCCATTGCTGCAGAATACGCATGAATGTAGTTCCGGTCGAGCAATTTATTGTTTCTATGTGTCCAACTAACCTGAACACGAGCGGTCGCTTATTTGAATCTTACTGACGACCAGGATCACTTATGGAACTGAATGGCATCGCGGCAATTGCTGTCGAAACCAATGGCAATTTAGGCGAGGTCGTTGCAAATGCAACGGAATCCCGGGGATTAGCTATGCTGTTGGCGTCGCCAGTTGACGATGCGTTGGCCGGGCGCATCAATTGCGGCGGCCTAATTCAGAATATCGGGTGTTTTTTGGGCATTCGAAGAGATCCAAATCATGCAACGGCTCGTTGTTGCCGCTCCTTGGGATGTGTTGACAGTCACTATGATAATGCAGGGATGTATGGATCGGATGATATTATTGACCGGTCCAATCCCATGGCCAGGGGCAGTGACGTCAATCACCAATTCTCCCACACCGAATGTAGCCGGATACGGTCGGGCATGCGCAAGCATGCAAAAAAACCATCCGGCAACAGCGCTGCGGGAGCGGCGACAACCCTATTCCAGAGTGTAGATCTCAATCGTTCCGGGCACATGGTGCCGGCGAACGTGCGGTTCGACGAAATAGTGGTGACCGCATTGCCGGTTGCCATCAAGTCCTCCAGCAAAAACGTTGCCAGTCAGACAGCCTTTTCGGGTCGTCAATTACACACCGCGTGACTCGCGCCGTTGCCCGGTTGTGTGCGTAAGCTGGGCGGTTTTGCTGGAGGCGACTTTTTCCCCAAGGCCGGGCGACGGGTTGTTGCGTGTAATCGCGGAATCTTGAATCCAATTGGCACCCGTTCATCGCAAGCCGTTGGTCGGATTCAGTTTTTCAGGAATTCAATTTCTACAAATGCGCACTCGAAATCGTTTCCGTTTATGACGTCGTGTTCGACGCCCAATTCGCGGAAATAGGGGACGCCATTATGCATGGCTGCCTGGACGCGTTCGCCGTTACCGTTGTCGATCTCCAGTGTGCCGTCAAATAGCGGCACCACCACATAGTCATATTCATGGCGATGCCATCCGGTGTTGTCGCCGCGTTTTGGGAAGCGCCATTCTGTCACCCGCGTCCTTTCGTTTTCGATGAGCACGGTGCCAATGGCACTGCCGGCTGGCGTGTCGCTGCACATTTCAGTCAGTTACTCCTTGGTTTCCCGTTTAATGATCATCCTGGCAAAGCGAATGGTCCGACAAAGCGCGAATGACGTAACAATCCTTCACAACGCCGGCCTTGCAGCTTTTTGCGATGCGCGACAGTTCACTCTCGAGGCGCTGAAGCTGTTGAATGCGCAGGCGTACCGATGCGAGGTGTTCATTGGCGATCCGGTCGGCTCCGGCGCAGGGTGTGTCTGGGTGCGCGTTCAACCGAATCAGGTCGCGGATGGCGTCAATGGAAAGTCCAAGGTCGCGCGCGTGTTTGATAAAGCTCAGCAGATCGAGTTCCTTTTTCGAATAGCGGCGTTGATTGCCCTCGGAGCGTTCAGGCGCGTCAATCAGACCCATTTGCTCGTAATATCGGATCGTTGGAACCTTGACGCCGGTTCGGTTCGAAATCTGGCCAATCGAAAACAAATGCAAAAATCCTCTTGAAGCTATAGTCGCTAGAGACATTATATTTGTCGCAGCAATCAAACAAGGGGTGAATAATGGGTGCCTGCTGCGGACACAGCAACAATGCCTTTGATGGAATGTCGGCTGACTACAAACGCCGCCTCTGGCTGGTCATCGGATTGAACGCCGCCATGTTCGCCGTCGAGATTACAGCCGGTCAGTTGGCGGGTTCCAAGGCACTTCAGGCGGACGCGCTGGATTTCTTCGGCGACGCGATGACCTATGGAATTTCTCTGGCGGTGATCGGATCCTCTGTTGCGGTGAGAACCACTGCAGCGGTTGCCAAGGGTATCAGCCTCATGCTCATGGGGCTTTGGGTGTTTGGTTCGACCGCCTGGCATATGTTTTTCATAGGCATTCCACAGGCAGAAGTGATGGGCATTGTCGGCGCGCTGGCGCTGGCAACAAATGTTGCAAGCGTGCTGCTCCTGGTGCGCTACAAGGATGGTGACGCCAATGTCCGATCAGTGTGGCTGTGTTCGCGAAATGATGCGATCGGCAACATCGCCGTCATGCTCGCCGCACTCGGCGTGTGGGGCACGCAGACCGGTTGGCCCGACCTCGTCGTCGCAGCCATCATGGCGGGGCTATTCCTGTCCTCATCGGTGCAGATCTTAAGGCAGGGCCTTCGCGAACGAATTGCCGTACAGGCGCAGGAAGCGATTTGAGGCACAGGATTGTCTGCCGCAATCCAGGGCCAGAGTGTTCCAAATTGTCAAAAAGATGATCAATTTATGATAATGGTATCAGCGGCTTATGGTAGCAATTACGGTTTGCTCAACCGTAATTCGACAATTCGCCTTGATAATGACGCGGTTATGTGGGACTGAACCGCATCGAGTTTCGGCCCAACGGTATGGCCGCAGCGCCCAGGATGCATTCCACGCGCCGCTTCCCCCCAGATCCAAGATTTCGATACACACGAAAGGCGCTCAGCGCCTAAACTCTATATAAGTCCCGAAAGGACATTCTATGCAGAACGGAACTGTTAAGTGGTTCAACACCCAGAAGGGTTTTGGTTTCATCCAGCCTGATGACGGTGGAAATGACGTGTTCGTACACATCAGTGCGGTTGAACGCGCTGGCCTTCGTCAGCTTGACGATGGTCAGAAGATTGCTTTTGAAGTTGTTGCCGACAAGCGCACAGGCCGCTCATCCGCGGACAATCTTCAGGCTCTCTAAGCCACAAAAATGATGTCTCGCCGGGCTCTTTCGAGCCCGGCGTATTGATTCAGGCTAATGAAGAAAAAGCAGCTGCGTAATCGACGCGGCCCGCGCGCGCCGGCAGCCTGTCGCCGCCGAGCGAAAGGGCCATGAAATAAGGCCCGGAATAGGGAGATTGATATCCCTCGGCCATCCGGCAACTGAACCCGAAGCGTTCGTAATAGGACGGCTCACCCAGCACAAAAACGCCTTTCCAACGATCATCTCGGACCAGATCCAGACCGCGGTTTATCAGCGCAGCCGCTGTGCCGCGGCGACGGTAATCGGCGGAAACCGCCACCGGAGCAAGACCGAGTGCCGGGAAGGGGGCGGTCATGGGTGATAATGCGACATGGCCGATAATCTGCCCGTTATCGATCGCAACAAGTGACAGGACCAGATCCCCGTCAGCCCGCAACCGGTCCACGAGCCGGGCTTCGCCGTCCCCATCAAATGCGGCGACATGCAAGGCATGAATGGCCGCTCGGTCCGCAGGCGTTTCAGGCCTGATTTTCAGGTCCGTTGATTCACCGGTTGAACGCAAGATCAGTCCTTTGCGGCTTTGGGTGCGCCATATTCGTCGATAAACTCCGAAAACACCCTGTCCAGTTTTTGCTGATCCGCATACCGATCCAGATTTTCCAGAAGGACGACAAGCAGATAGTTGTTTCCCAGTCCCCAGCGCTCATTCAATGAACGCAGGCGGCCATAGGCTTCCTCGGTCAGCCCTGCATAGAACCGCTTTGGAAGGGGCAGTCGTTTGGCTGTCATGGCTCCACCTTGATATCACATCCTTGCAGTCCAAATTCCGACCAGTTCGAGTGTTTCCTTTGTGCGAAGGTCGTCCGGGCTGCGCAAGCGTAAATGGCCAATGTTGGTGTCAGCTGTGTGTTCCCGAATTGACCGTGCGGGGAGCTATAACAACCGCGTCAGGCAGATCCTCAACCGGTTAATTGTCTGTGGCCGTTGGTGTTCACTGGGATCAGAGAGTGTAGATTACGCGCCAAATATCTGTGCTCCGATTAGCTAAAAATCTCAGAAGGGAGAACAGGGTATGACAAACCTACGAATAGGCGATACCGCACCCGATTTTGACGCTGAAACCACCCAGGGAACTATCCGATTCCATGAGTGGCTGGGCGATTCCTGGGTGTGCTTTTCTCGCATCCAAAGGATTTCATGCCGGTTTGCACCACCGAGCTGGGGTACATGGCCAAAATCAACACCGAATTTCAAAAGCGCAATGTCAAGATAATCGGTCTCAGCGTCGACCCGGTCAACAACCATGCCGAATGGGCGGCCGATATCGAGGAAACGCAAGGCTCATGCCCAATTATCCGATGATCGGCGACACGGAACTGAAGGTCGCCAAACTCTATGGCATGTTGCCTGCAGGGGCCGGTGAAAGCTTCGAGGGCCGCACCGCAGTTGACAACCAGACGGTACGGACCGTCTTTGTGATCGCACCGGACAAGACGATCAAATTGTCGATCTCATACCCGATGAGCACGGGCAGGAATTTCAACGAAATCCTGCGTGTTATCGATTCCATGCAGCTGACCGTCAAGCACAAGGTGGCGACACCGGTAAACTGGGTAGACGGAGACGATGTCATTATCGTTCCGGCGGTTTCCAACGAGGAAGCCGAAAAGCAGTATCCGGATGGATGGAAAACGTTGAAACCCTATCTGCGGGTCGTTCCCCAACCGAAATAAGCATTCGGCAAAGATCAAAAAAGCGGCGGCGTTTCAAACACCGCCGCTTTCACATTCCGGCATCCGCCCGCGCCGGTCTGTTGCATTCAGGACGCTGATCACCAGGTGGTGTCCGGATCGACCTTGAAGAGGTGTTCCATGAATACTCGGGTGACGTCTTTAAGTTTGTCCGTGCGGACGTGATCTCTTTGGAGTTCGGCGGGAACCACATTCCAGGTAATCGGCTCAACGCCTGCCTCGATCATCCGGCGCTTGCCGTTTTCATGGGAAAGCTGCGATATGCTGCCGACAGCGTCCTCCGGCACATAGACATCGTAACCGGCCATTTCGGCCTCTATCGCCGGGTAGGCGAGACACACGTCGGCCCACAAACCGCCCATGATCAGTTTCTTTCGTCCGGTGGCCTCGACGGCGGCGACGAATTCCGGTTCTTCCCAGGCATTGACGTTGGTGCGATCGATAAGGACGGCATTGGGTGCCAGTTCACGCAACTCTTCGATCATCGGATCGTAGCCGTTCAGTCCGACCGCGACGTGGGAGAAGATGATCGGAATGTCATAGATGACGGCGGTTTTGATTACGCCCGTCGTATTGTTGATCAGCTCCTCATGATCGATATTGCGCACGCCCTGAAGGATGGGCGGCTGGTAATCGATGAGGATCAGCGCGGCGTTTGACGGCGACAGGAACGGATCTTCATCCGCTGCACGGAGAGGCGTTCCCTGGTACCCATCTGGACAGGTGGCAACGCCATTGACCGTCTTGATCTGGATGGTCTCTGCCGCACTCGCGGGTATGGGGCTCAGTGCGGCGGACAACATCAGCGCCGCGGCTGCGAGAAGGTTCAGGGTTTTCATGGTACGACCTTTCATTTGGATTTGATTACGACTGGGATTCTTCGACGTGTTCCCTGATCAGTTCGGACACGGCGGGGCCGGGGCCGACCAGCTCGAGCACGTTTCTATCGGGATCGCGGATGAAGATTGTTTTGGTGCCGCGGAAGTCCCGCCTTCCGGTAATGGCGATGCCATGCGCGGTGACGAAGGCTTCCGTATCTTCTGCCGAGGCGACCTTGATTGCGACATGGGTGATGCCGGGATATTTGTCTTTCTCGTCCATCAGCACGTTTTTGCCCTGATGGGCATTGGCCGGACCGAGAAGATTGAAATTGATGCCACTTGGATGAACCATGACCAGCGGGTGGCCCTGTTCGAAACCGCCGTCGGCAATGAGTTCGAATCCGAGCAGCTTGTAGAAAGCGACGGATTTTTCGCGGTCGCTGATACGGATCCCAATGTGGTCAACGTTATTAAAGTCAAGCATTTCCAGCTCCAGTCTTCTCTGCTTGAAGGCACCGCCTTTTGGGCTTGCCTTCCCGTCTGAAGCCAATTTAGACTATACACGCCAGGACTTTAATAATTGAAATGGAAGGTGATTATTTCCAAATGGACAATAATAGAGACCTGTTTGACGGAATGGTCATTTTTTGCGCTGTGGTCGATGCTGACGGATTTGCCGCAGCTGCAGAGCGTCTTGGGCATTCGGCTTCGCATGTGAGCAAAGAGGTTGCGCGGCTTGAAGAACGGTTGGGTGTGCGGCTGCTTAACCGGACGACACGGACGTTAAGCCTGACAGAGATGGGCCAGACCTACTACGAACAGGCTCAGAGGATCGTCGACGACGCCCGTGAGATCAAGAGCCGCATCCTGAGCGTCGGCGACAGACCGATGGGCCTCTTGCGCATAAGTGTTCCGGTTAGTTTCGCGCGCAACTATCTCGATGACTGGCTGCCGGAGTTTATGCTGACCTATGGTGACGTCCGTTTTCACATCGAGGCGAGTGACCGCATGGTCGACGTCGTCGCCGAGGGCTTTGATGTGGTTGTCAGGGCAGGGCGGCTTGATGATACCGGCCTGATAGCCAGACGGCTGATGGTTTCGAGGCTGTTGACGGTCGCATCGCCCGAATACCTGGCGCGGTACGGCACGCCCGAGACCCCGCAGGCACTGGCCGGTCATACGCTCATTGACTTCTCCTACCGCAAAACCGCGACTGTCTGGGAATATGGCGGGCGCGGCGCAAAGAGGATTCCGGTCTCGGTATCTCCGCGGCTAGTCTGCAACAGCGCCGACACGGAAATGGCGGTCGCGCTTGCCGGTGTCGGCATCACCCGGCTGCCAAGCATGACCTGCGGACGGGAATTCGCAGCCGGTGCGCTGGTACCGATACTCACCGGTTACGAAGAAGAACCGATCGGGATCTTTGCGATTTATCCAAGCCGCGTACACCTGGCCGCCAAGGTACGCGCATTTGTCGATTTCCTTGCAGACAAATGCAGCCGGAGCGGCGGCGGCCTGGACGCAGCCTGACCGACCGCGCGACTGTCAAAGGTAAATAATCAACCATGTGCAAACTATGTGGTATTTCCAACTGTAAGCCCCATACATTTTTCTTTACACTGTTGATTGCAAAGGGGCGATTGCAGTTCACAAGGTTAATCTGGAAGTAAAATCAAGATCAAGAATTCCGGCCTACCGTATTCGCTCCCGGAGAATTGCGCGCACATGTGCAGCAAAAGCTTGGACATGAATGAATGTCCTGAGGGAGATAGCTATGGATCCCGCCGTCAAAGGTCTGTTCGACAACGCAGCGACGATACTCGGATTCGGATTTCTGGGACTTTCCATGATTTTCGTGGTTCTGGGTTACCTGAATGTCAAACAGATCGTCAATCAGCCCAATCCCAACGAGAAGGCTGTCAATTTGAGCCGGTTCTTTCTCAAAATTGCTTTGGTTTTCATGCTTTGTGCGGGTCCGTTGCAGTGGATCACCCTGGCAATAGAAAAATACACATCCGTCAGCGAGGTACAGCTCCACATCACCATGACCCATCCTGAGTGGGAAAAGGCATACGGAGACATCTACCTGGTTCACAAGGGTGAGACCCACGCGCTCGTCAACAGACCCTATAAGGGCGTTTACGGACAGGACGACGAGATCCAGCTCAATGCGGAAAAGGTAGCCGGTGTCATCCGCAAGATCCAGGCGCAATTGACGGTGATTGCTTCGGAGCCCCGCCGGTCGGACACCGGACCGGGAATATTGGGTACCGATGATCCCGCCGCCGATCTGGAACCGACACCGCCGATTGATGATATTCGTATCCTGAGTGGGGGATGAAACAATGAAGATGAAACCCCTGAGCCCGATCATCATTGCAACGCTTCTGCTGTCCCTGGGCGGAGCAATCGCGCAGGACAAGTATGGACAGACCGTCCCGAACGCACTGGAGCGGAAGGTACTCGATGCGCGAAACAAGCGGCTGCCCTACAACAAGGAAGTATATAACCCGAAAAGCTCCGTACGTATTCTCGAGGAAGTGGTCGCCGTCAATCCGGAATACTACCGGGCGCACTTCAATCTTGGTCTCGCCTATCACGAGCTGGGCGAATACGAAAAATCCACGAGATCATTCAACAGAGCTCTCAAGATACGCGAGCAACAGAAAATTGACGACGTGACGCTGTTGAATACGGCTGGTTGGGTCAGTCTGAAGAACGGCGATTTCAGACGCGCGGAAAACCTGTTGAAGCAGGCTGAGGCGCTGACGAAAGGGACAAAAACCTATACGGAAGGCGCTGTGCACGGCAATCTCGGCCAGCTCTATTTCCTGACGCAGCGTTTTGACAAGGCGCAGCGGCACCTGACGATAGCCCGCGACCAGTTTGGCTCCAAGGAATCAGCCTATTATCTCAATCTCCTCGCCAAAACCCAGAAGGTGCTGGTTATTCAGGAGAAGCAGATCATGAGGCGCATGAAGAAAAAGTGACGCGCGCCCAGTCTGTGGGGCTGTGTTACCAGCCTTCGGTCTTGAAATGCACATCGGCACCGGTGTTGACCGGCTGTCCCCCGGCAAATTCTTTCACCTTGCCGGCAAACACGCCGAAATAGTCACGCGACTGGAGCGTTTTCAGCGTTTCTTGGCTGTCCCACCGACCCCAGTGTATGCGGGTCTCGCCATCGCCGGCGACTGACACCTGATAGGTGAACTTGCCGGCCACGTCGCTATCGGCGTTGATGGCCGTGATAAATGCCTCCATTGCATTTCGCCATGCATCTTCGGGGCCGGAATATTTGTAGGTGATAGTGATGCCACGCATGTCATTCTCCCTTAGTTAACAATAATATTAAATAAGAAGCGGTTACAAGGCAAGGCCTTTCATCGCTTGGGCGTATCCCCCCTGACAAGACGGTGTCAGGAGGGGCATTCGCTTAGCCATCGTTGGCGCTGTTGCGCAGGGACCCCAGATGTTGATCCCACCCGGCATCAAGCGCCATGATCAATCCGAATGGTGCATCGACTTCGGCAAGACCCGTATGTTGCATTGTCAGCCTTGTGCCGTCGCCGATTTGGTCCAGCGTCCAGGTAACCGTTGTCATGGCTCCGTCCAGGGGACGGATGGTGAAGGAATAGACCAGTTTTTACGGCTCTTCCATTTGCAACACAGTCCCCCAGCAGACCGTGGAGTCAGCTCCATCTCCGGTCTTTTCAAGGAATGCATAATCCTGACCTTGGCTCATATCGCCGTCGGATCTGTGAAACCATTGCGCAAGCTTGTCTCGCTGGGTCAAAAAAGGCCCACACAGTCTCTCGCGGTGCAGCCAGGAATATCGATTATGTGATGGTCGCATCAGTCATTCTTCTGCCTTTCATGATCTTCGACGGCACGTTGCAGTTCATGCAGCTTGTTGTCCCAGAAGCGGTTGAAATAGTTCACCCAGTCGGCAACGGATTTCAGTCCCAGAGGTTCAAGCCGGTTGATCTTTTCCCGCCCGCGGGCACGCACGCTAATGAGCTTGCCTTTTTCAAGAATTGTAAGGTGCTTTTTGACGGCAGCACGGGTCATCTCAAAATTGTCAGCGACTTCGGCAATGGTCATATCCTGCGTGCTCAAATGCATGAGAATATTGCGCCGAGTCGGATCGGCCAGCGCCTTGAATGCCCCCTGAATGTCGGTGTTCATTGGTCCACTGGCAGAAAGTCGAAACTGCCGTCCTGGTAGAGGAACGTCACACATTCCGATGCGGATACGCACTTGCTGATATGGGGCATGTTGGCCGGGATTTTGTAAAAGGAACCGGCTGAAAGGCGTTTTTCCTCACCGCCCGTGATGCCGAGTTCGGTGTGGACAAGAGTGCCCGGCACGACAACCCCGAACATATTTGCGGTCTTGGTGTGCAGTGGGCTGACCAGCCCGGCCGGAAGCCGCACCATTGCCATATAGGCCTCCTTGAACCGGTCTCCGTTGAGTGCTGCGAATGCCACGCCCTCCGGGGTTGTCTGCCAGTCCAGGCTGGCCGCAGGCATGTTTGTGATTGGCTCCGCGGCGGCGGCTGTTGTGGATACTGCCGCCAGCAATAGACCGGCTCCAATCCATTTTTTTGCGCTTTGCAACAAGATGATCTCCAAAATAATACTAAAAGGTATCACTTAATATGATACCAAATGGTGTTATGTCAAGACGAAAAACACAATCCCGACAAATGGAAAAGGCTGCGAGTAATGCCGATCGACACAATTTTGGGCTTGTCGGCAAATTGAATCTTGTGTTGTAACTGTAGTAGCTGGTCGGAAACGGCCAACAAGAGCGTTCAATTCGTAAAGCAATTCTCTCGAAGAGCGACCGGCGATACTGGGCGGCGACATAAACAAAGCTTGCCAAAAAAGGGGTAATTCTCCCACATGATGATGCTTCGATATTTCCTGCCGTTCACTGATTATGAATACAAGGGAGAGGTGTCGCACTGCCCTGTTTGCGACGAGGATGAAGTAACGAACATCTGCAATTTGGATCGGAATCTGAAACTGCTGCCGACGGTGATGTGCAACCATTGTGGTCTTGTCTTCACCAACCCGCTCCCCACTGAAGAAGAACTGTCACTGTTCTACAGGAAATATTACAGAATATTTTACCAAGGGGCGTTGAGCAAACCCAGGCAGAAGCACATAGACAAACGGGTCCGCGAGGCCGAGTTTCGCGCCGAAAAGTTGAAGGGCCTGTGCAAGGACAACGCTCGCGTTCTCGATTTCGGCTGCGGATCGGGCGAGTTCGTCGAAGCGATGTTGAACAGGGGATACGATTCGCACGGTTTTGAGATCGGCGAATCCTACGGCGCTTATGGTGAGGGAAAGTTGAGCAACCGGATAAAGGTGTCGAGCTGGGAGGACGTGGACTACGCGCCTGAATTTGATCTCATCACCAGTTTTCACGTCGTCGAGCACCTGCGCGATCCCTTGAATGCGGTGCGCAAAATGATGTCCTGGCTCGCACCCGGCGGTTTGATTTTCCTGGAGGTGCCGAATGTTGCGTCAGGACCATACAAAGGGTTCGGTTCGTTCCATTTCGCCCACGTGCTCGGTTTCAACACATGTAACCTCCGTCTGTTGGGTGCGATCCTCGGTCTGGAACTGGTGAAAGAGGTTTCGGCTACAGGCTTAGCATTCAAGAAGGGGCACGGCGAGGATCGCGAGGTTCTTGCCAAAAACGGACGCGAGATTTCGGCCGAAAGGTTCGTTGAACAGGGAGTATATCAGCCCTATTTCCAGTATCAGTTCGGGAAGATTGCCGGTCGGTTTACTGAGCGATAAACAACTGGATGACGAGGGCGTTTGCAAGGTCGACAAAAAAAGCGGACACCAGGGGCAGAATGATAAATACCAGCGGCGCCGGCCCATACCTTTTGGTCACGGAGGACATATTGGCAATGGCGGTCGGTGTGGCGCCCAGCGTAAATCCGGCAAATCCTGAACTTAGGACCGCCGCTGTGTAGTTGCCGCCCATCAGCCTGAAAAACACAAACACGACAAACAGGCCGGTGCCAACGACCTGTAATGCAAGAACGCCCAGCAGAGGACCGCCGAGTCCCGCAAGGGTCCACAATTGCATGCTCATCAGCGACATCGCCAGAAACACCGACAGTGAATAGTCGGAGATGACGGCAAGCGCCCTTGTTCGCGCGGGCCAGGGCATGCGCGGAAAGATCAGCGGCAAAATGTTGGACATGACAATTGCGACGAGCAGGCAGGACACGAAGAGCGGCAGTTTCAGTCCGGCCGTTTCGATTGCCTCATCGACGATATAACCGATGATGATGGCGATATAGATCGCCAGTATTGAGCGCATGATGCTGATATGGTTGACAGCGCCGGCCTCCCTGTTATCGCTCTCATAGGGAAGGCCGACAATCGGTCCTTCCGACGCCTTGGCTTCCAATTGGTGTTTGTCGATCAGGTGTTTGGCGATTGGCCCGCCAATAAGCGCGGCGCAAACCAGCCCCAGCGTTGCCGCTGCTATGCCGATTTCATTGGCCGCCGGAAATCCGGTCGAAGCCTCGATTGTCGACCCCCATGCGATCGCCGTTCCATGACCGCCGATGAGGGAGGCCGATCCAAGCAGCACGCTGACCGGCTGTGGCAGGTCAAACACCGTTACGCCAAGCAAACCCACGCAGTTCTGCAAAATGATGAACAGGATTGTTATGGCAAGCAGCAGGGCCAGAATGCGTCCACCCGCAATGAGATCGGAAAAGCGGGCGTTTAGTCCAATGGTGACAAAAAACACCACCAGCAGCTCATCGCGGGTCGCCAGATCAAACCCGATCTGCAGGTCGAACCAGGCAAACGCCGCCCAGGTGATCAAAGCAGCGGCGATTCCTCCCGAAACGGGTTCGGGTATATTATAGTTTTTGAGCACGACAACGTGCCGTGTCAGGAATGCTCCCAGAAAAAAACACAATGAACCCGACCGCAACGGCGGGAAAGTCGGGTATTTCAATCGTGTGCAAGGCGTTACTGTCCATGCTTTATCCCCGTTTCGCCGACCGGGGGAATTGCTACCCGCTCGCGACAGCGATCGCAAAATGCGTCAGCCATGGCAACAAGACTTGCAGTCTGTGTCGCGCGAACGCATGATCGCCCGGGGGTCACAAGATTATCTGTCATCGACACATTTCCTGATAATGCATTGTTCCTGGCCGGACACCGGCTTGCATCGATTACGACATTGGGTTCGACGCCGAATATGAGTGCGCAGCGAGTACAGCAGAATCTGTGGCAGGCCACCTGCCGGGAGCAGGTTCCGACATCGGCCCAGGAAGGGCAGGTCTCGGCCGATCTCGTAGTGGTCGGTGGAGGTTTTACCGGCTGTTCTGCGGCTCTCAAGGCGGCGGAACTCGGCATGCGGGTCTGCCTTCTCGAAGCCGACACGATGGGCAAGGGCGGCTCGGGCCGCAATGTCGGTCTGGTCAATGCTGGGCTGTGGACGCCGCCCGATCAGGTTGAGAAGCAAATGGGACATGAGGCCGGTGAAAAGCTGAATGCCGCGCTGGCGGGTGCCCCGGGTCTGGTCTTCTCGCTGATCGAAAAACACTGGATAAACTGCGAACCGGTGCGCAACGGGACGCTGCACTGTGCGCATTCAGCTTCCGGATTGAAGGAACTCAACAGCCGCTTTCGGCAACTGGAAAGTCGGGGTGCACCGGTGACGATGCTCGATGGTCCGCAAACGGCGGCGCGCACCGGATCCCCGCGCTTCTACGGAGCGGTTCACGATTCACGCGCCGGCACCATACAGCCGCTGGCCTACTGCGCCGGGCTTGCCCGGGCGGCACAGCAGTCAGGTGCGATGATCCACACCAACAGCGCCGTGACCCATATAGACCGGCATAACGACGCATGGCATGCGCATACTGCCAAGGGTGTGGTTACGGCAAAATATCTGCTCATGGCCACCAACGCCTACCACGTTGACGTTAAAGGCATTGCGCCGCCCGCTTATGTGCCGATTCACTTTTTCCAGATGGCGACCATGCCGATGGACGTCGACGGCCGATCCGGGATCCTTCCCGATCTTGAGGGCTGTTGGGATACGGCAACCGTCATGTCATCCTTCCGACGGGACGAAGAAGGCCGGCTGCTCATCGGCGCGGTTGGATCCCTCAACCATTCGGCGGCTTCAATCCATCGGGATTGGGCGCGCAAAAAACTGGCGTGTCTTTTCCCACAACTGGGCGACATCCCGCTTGAGTACGCCTGGTGCGGCCGTATCGCCATGACATCGGATCACCTACCGAAGATTGTTAGACCCGGTCCGGATGCGCTCATGATTTATGGCTACTCAGGACGGGGTATCGGGCCGGGAACGGTATTTGGATCCCGCGCGGTGTCGGCCTTCGCGACCGGCAATGAGGATTTGTTGCCACTGCGTCCGGTGGAAAGCCATCTGGAAACCCGTATCGGTTTAAAGGCGGCTTACTATGAGACGGGCGCCTGCCTCGCCCACATTGCGCGGCTTTAGGGCCTACCGTTGCTTCTTCACTTAGGATATGCCGCTTGTCTGTAGAGCAATGCCAGCGCCATGACGGCAATTAGACCCAAAAAAGCCATGAAGCCCGCGGCGGAAATCGCCAGATCATATCCGCCGATGCGCCACAACAATGCCCCGGCAAATGGTGCGATGGCAAAACTTGCCAGATAAGGCATGGCGAGCAGTCCGGAGATGGAGCCGAAGCCCTTCTGCCCCAGCATCTCAGCGGTGACCACCGGTTTCAGAATATTGGTCAACCCGTAAGCTGACCCTTGGATGGCGGCAAATGCAAAGGCCAGCATTGGCGAGGCGCCAGCAAAGATCAGCAGCAGTGCGGCAACAGTGATCCCGCCGAAACACACCATCGTCATTGTGACCGCGCTGATGCGATGCTCGACCCGCATCATGGCAAGACGGCCCGCCACCTGCATCGGCCCGATGACCGATGCGACGGTGACTGCAACGGTCTGCGTCAGGCCGCGATCGACGAGAATTGGAATGATGTGGTTTAGCAAAAGACCATGATTGAGACCGATCATCGGAAACGCAAATGCCAGCAGCCAGAATGCCGGGCGCCGGATTGCAGCAAGGACCGCGGTGCGGTTTTGATTGACGTGACCGGCATCGGCAACGACCGGTCCTTCTCGGGCAAGGACCGAAGATCCGGCGAGCATGAGCGGCGCGCCGACGGCCGCCACCGCCACCGCAAACACAACCACCGCGCCGCGCCAGCCGAGCGTGACTGCCAGCCAGGCACCGGCCGGAAATGCGATGGACGATGCGAAGCCGGCGCACAGCGAAATACGGGTAATGGCACCACGCGCTGCGGAACCCATTGTCCTGGTCACGAATGCAAAACACGGTTCGTAAAGGCATGCTGCCTGTGCGACACCGATTGCCGCCCATATCGCCACAAAGGCCGATTGGGTTGTTGCTGTCGAAAGCAGCACCAGGCAACCCGCACCTGCCAGAGTACCAGCCGTCAGAAGCAGCCTGCCTTTGCCGGCGTCGACAATGTGGCCGGCAACGGGGGAAAGCAGCGCCGAAACGAATACGGCTGCGGTCAGCCCCAGAGCGATGTCCGTCTTTGCCCAGCCGAGTGTGTCTTCCCATGAAAGAAGCAATGCTGCAAAGCTGTAAAACAAGCCCGCCCACACGATTGTCTGTCCGGCGGCGAGCAGCCAGACAGCCAGCCGCGCGCGCTCGCTTGTTGCCGTCGCATAGTCAGTCGGTGAGGTCATACGGTGGATATATGCCGGTTCAGCCGATCAGTTGGAAGACGATTCCCGACACAATAGCACCCACAAGCCCCAAGCCAAGATAGCTTGCAAAGACATCGCGCCTGACCAGAGACCACACCGCAGCCATCGCCGGAATTGAACTGACCGCGCCGGCGACCATGAAGGCCATGGCTGCGCCGGCGCTCATGCCCTGTTCCATCAATCCGGCAAGCAGCGGCGGGGCCACATAGCCGTTCAGATATGCAGGCATGCCGACAATGGCGGCGGTCGCGATAGATCCGATGCCATTGCCGCCGACGGCTGCGACGATCAGCGAGGCCGGTACATAGGTGACGAGAAGCGCCTCGAGCACGTAGGCCATTGCCAGCCATTTGACGAGAAACAGAGCGTTTTCAACAAATTGTTCGCGAAAGACGACGCGCCGGTCCTCCTGCTGCCAGAAGGCCCATTCCGGCTTGCCGTCGAAGGGCGAAGGACCGCAACCGCATCCCGAATTCCCACGGACCCGCAGCGGATTGGCGAACAGCCCGCCGGCCATCATCGCTTTGATGGCAAAACCGCCGAACAAACCCATCGCCACAGCAGCCAGTGCCTTGCCGACGGCAAATGGCCATCCGAGTGCGCTTGCCGTGATGATCAGGGTCGGCGGATCCACCAGTGGTGACGACAGCCAGAAAGCCATCACCGCCGACAACGGTGCACCGAGGGTCAGGAGCCCGGCGATAAACGGAATGACTTCGCAGGAACAGAAAGGCGCAAGGCCACCGAGCAGCGCCGCGAAGACGATCATGCGCGTCTCGCGTCCTTCAAATGCACGCGCCACATAGGCTTCAGCCCCGGCCGCTTTCAGCCATGCGATCATGATAACGGCGATGACGATATAGGGAAGGGTGCCGATAAAGGCGTTGGCGGCGAACTGGGTTACCGGAAGCGCATTGGCCCTGTCAAAGATGAGAACCAGCAATGGCGCGGTGACGACCACACTCCACGGCGTTGTCAGCCACTGCCTAAATCTTGCCTGGTGGCCTGTGCCCGTCTGTGAAATGTCCGTCATGCGCCGATCTTTCAAAATCCATAAAACTATAAATCTAGTTATATGAAATTAATAATCGAGTCAAGGCGCAACGGTGATTAAAAAGCACAAGCGATTTCCGGTCGCTGATGATGCTCGAAAACGCGGTTCGAACGATCCCTTGTTCTTCTAATCTGTGTCTTCCGCAAAACTGCTGAGGATGGGGCAGTCCGGTCTGTCGTCGCCACGGCATGCATCAGCCAGATGGGTAAGCTCATGGTGCAAGAATTGCAGCTCTTCCATCTTTTTCTCGATTTCACTGATCCGCTGCAGAGCCAGTTTCTTGACTTCACGGCTCGGGCGATCCCGGTCCTCGTAAAGACCGAGCAGCTCGCGGCACTCGTCCACCGAAAAGCCGAATGCCCGCGCCCGGCGCACGAACATCAGTTTCCTGAGTTCGGACTGGCCGTAGAGCCGGTAGCCCGACTGCGACCTTGCGTCCGGTTTCACCAGGCCCACATCGGCGTAATATCGCACCGTCTTTGTCGGCAACCCAGATGCGCGTGCTGCGTCTCCGATCGTAAACATGAAACACCTCTTGACCTTCCAGTTACTGGAAGGATTACAGATTGGGCCATCGAGGTCAAAGGAAAACATAAATGAGCATGGTCGACAGTGTTTCCGGCATCAGCTGGCGTTGCAATCACACATGGCGGCGGGCATCGGTCAATACGATGTGGTGCCTTATCGGCTGCTCGATCGGCGACATGGGAACGATCCTGTTTTTTCAGCTTACTGGCATTCCCTGGCCGACCCTTGCGATCATGACGCTGGCGATCGCCAACGGTCTGATGACATCGATTGCGCTGGAAACGGTGATCCTGTCACGGCAGATGAATTTGGCGCTGGCCTTCAAGACCGCCTGCGGCATGTCGCTGATTTCGATGATTGCCATGGAAGCGGCGATGAACATTGTCGACGTGGCTATAACAGGTGGAGCAAAACTCACGCTCTGGATCTTGCCAATCATGTGGCTTGTCGGCTTTCTCGCACCGCTACCCTACAATTACTGGCGCCTGAAGGCGCTCGGCAAAGCCTGCCATTAGGTCGTTTGCAACACGCGCTCGGGCATTGTCTCGCGAAAACGAAGGGTGGCAATAAGCGATATGGCCGCAGCGCCCATGATCAAATAGGCCGGGGACAGATCGTTCCCGGTTTTGTCGACCATAAAGGTTGCAGCAAGTGGCGCCATTCCGCCGACAACGCCGGCCCCGATACCGCTTCCGATCGACAGTACGCTGCAGCGCAGATGCACCGGCAGCGCCTCCGCCATCATCAGCGTGTAGACCGGATAGCCCAGCGCCAGCATTGCACCGAACATATATTGGCCAATCAGAATAAAGCCGAGATTGGGTTGATGCATCAGCCACCAGAACGGCCATGAGAAAAACAACAGGCCGAGCGCCGCCATCATCGCCATGGGCTTCCTGCCGATCCTGTCTGCGGCAAGCCCCGCAAGCGGGTAAAGAAACATGAGGAACAACTGACTGAGTGTGCTGACATTCAGCGTTTCTGCCGTTGTCAGATGCAGCTCCAGTTCCAGGTCGGACGCTGAATAAACGAAGGCGATATAGTAGGCGACCGTCGCCACCATGAAGAGCGATATATATTGTACGATTGGTCGCCAGGCGACCTGCAATACCTTTATTGCGGGAAGGTCTTTTTCCGGTGCCTTTTCATCCATCGCCGGCGACTCATCCAGCCCGCGCCGCAACATGTACCCGGCAAACGAGGGGATGATGCTGAGCAGAAACGGGATGCGCCAACCCCAATCTTGCATTTGTGCGTCCGTCAGTGTGATAGCAGCGACCGCGCCGACACCTGCTGCTGCCGCCATGCCTACATAGGTTCCGAACAAAGACCAGCTTGAAATGAAGGCGCGTCGGTTCCGCGGTGCATTTTCGATCAGAAACACCGTCGAAATCGCGTATTCTCCTGCAACTCCGAAGCCCTGGGCCAATCGCAAAATCACAAGCAGGATCGGTGCCGCGACCCCGATGGCGTCGTATCCCGGCAAAAGGCCGATGCTGAAGGTGCTGGCGCCCATGATTGCCAGCGCTATCACCATGACGGGGGTACGGCCGAGCGTGTCCGCCAGGCGGCCAAGCACGAAGCCGCCGATCGGACGGGCGAAATACCCTATTGCGAGGATGCCGAAGGCTGACAAAAGTGAGGCGATGGGATCATCTGACGGAAAAAAATGTGTGCCGATCGAGGCGGCAAAAAATCCGTATATGCCGAAATCATACCATTCGAGAAAATTGCCTGTACCCGCTGCCCAGATTTTGAGCTTGAGGCTTTGCGAGGTCGGCGCCCGTTGCATGCGGTCCCCAGGTCTCGGGCTGATGGGATTGCGGCTTTATGTGGGCAACAAGACTAACGGACCCGTAGATATTTGGCGACTGGGAACGGAAATATTCTTGCCGTATGAAGACCTTGTGCTGAAACACCAGGCATTACGGCAGATACTATCGTCGATATATTGCGTCAGACCGCCTTGCGCATCTTCGATCGATTGTATTGCGCCATCAGATCATTGAACTTTTCACCCTGGATAGCGATGTGACCCCGCAGTTCGGTTTCCGCCATCTGCGCATCTCCTTCCTCAAGCGCCGAGATAATGGCCCGGTGTTCGCCCATGGACTGTTTCATGCGCCCGCGCACGTGCAATTGCATGCGACGGAAGGGCTGAAGCCGGCGCTGCAGCTTGCGCGCTTCGGATGCAAGAAAAGTGTTGCCACTTGCATCGTACAGAAGATTGTGAAAGCGCTCGTTCTCACGGTAATAGGCATCGGTATCGCCGTCAGAAAGTGCCTTTTCGCACTCTTCCGCCGCACCGTTGATTTGGGCAAGGCCGTCATCGGTCAGACGCCGTGCCGCCAATCGGCCGCACATGCCTTCAAGCTCCGCCATGACCTCGAACATTTCCACCAGCTCAATGATACCGGGATGGCGCACGTAGGCACCGCGGCGCGGCACAAGCTCGAGCAGTCCGGAGGCGGCAAGCGTCTGGAAGGCTTCGCGCAACGGTGTGCGCGAAACAGAGAACCGTTCCGCAAGGCGAATTTCGTCGAGACGTTCGCCGTCGGCGAACGCACCGGTGATGATGAGCTGCTCCAGGGTCTGGCGAATGCTGTCGGCTCTGCGTTGTTCCATGCTGGCATTCTACAGTTTTTTGCGTTAAAAATTCAATACAGTGGTATTTGTATACAATAAACTTGACTTGGAATGCAGATGAGCTAGCCTCCGCGCGCCGCTTTCCCTCTGGCCCGAATATTGGCAAATATCATTGTTCAAAGAGAAAACATTGAAAATCGGCACCAATTCATTGCCGCGCGAAAGCGGCCCTCAATTTCCGGATGCGGAGACGTTCCGCTTGTCTTTGCGTCGGCTGCCTGTCTTTGTCAGCCATCTGCCATATCTCTCTGCTAGGATGGCCACCGCTGCCATGTGTGGGGTTTTCGTGTTGCAGCAACTCGTCGAGGGAGCATCATTATGAACCGTTCTCGTTTTCTGTCGGACATACTGTCTACGATCTTCGAACGCCGGTATTCGGCTTCGGCGGCAATCGACAAGCGACCGATCGAAGAGGTCTGCCGGGCTTTGTTGACCGGTGCCGGCGAGGTGTCGGGACTGAAACTTGCGCGCACGGTGCTGGACCGCTTCAGCCAAATGTCTGACGAGGAAAAATTCCGGTTTTTCAAGTTTCTGACAGAAGAACTTGATGTTGATATCGAAGCCGTGAAGCAAAGCGCGCGTCAATACGGCAAAGAGCGCTCCCCGATGCATCTAGAGGCGTTTTTGAGCGCCGCCGAGCCGGTCCGCCAGGAGCTTCTGCGTCGCATCAACCAGGTACCCGGGGCTACAGCCCGGTTGGTCGCCATGCGGCTCGACCTGCTGGAGTTGCTGCCGGAGCATCCGGAATTCGGCAGAACCGACCTTGATTTCATTCATCTTTTTACATCCTGGTTCAACAGGGGGTTCCTCGTGCTACGCCGGATCGACTGGGATACGCCTGCCAATATTCTCGAAAAGATCATTGAATATGAGGCGGTTCATGCAATCGACGATTGGGATGACCTGCGCCGCAGAATTGAGCCGGAAGACCGGCATTGTTTTGCTTTTTTCCACCCGGTCATGCCCGATGAACCGCTGATATTTGTCGAGGTCGCGCTGTCAAAGGGCGTTCCCGGATCCGTACAGGAGGTTCTGGCGCAGGAGCGCGACATCCTGACGGAGGACCAGGCGGACACAGCGGTCTTCTATTCAATATCCAACTGCCAGCAGGGGCTTGGCGGAATCTCGTTTGGCAATTCCCTGATCAAACAGGTGGTGGAAGACCTTTCGCGTGATCTGCCGCATCTCAAGACATTTGTCACACTATCGCCTATTCCCGGCTTCAACCGATGGCTTGCCGATCTTGGCGACGAAATGCCGGACAGCATAGTGCCCGAAATCCTTTCGGTCGTGCAGCAGGCCACAGACAGCGGTAATACCAGTATGCTTGAAGAATACGCGACCGACCTGCGTTACCTGGCAACGCGGTATCTGGTTGAGCAGAAACGCAAAAACGGATTGCCGCTCGATGCGGTCGCACGGTTCCATCTCGGCAACGGTGCGCTGATACACGATGTACATGCCCTTGCGGACATTTCACCCAACGGTCTGCAGCAGTCGAGCAGCGTGATGGTGAACTATCTCTACGATCTGTCACGGGTCGAGCAGAACCATGAAGAATTTGCGACGGACAAGACGGTTGCCCAGTCGCGCGCGATCCAGTCGGTCCTGCGCGCCGGCTTCCCGGACAAAAAGACACGGAAAACAGTCAATGGCTAACACACTCTATGATGCGCTCTTTGCGCCGCATGAAAAAAACACCGGTGTATTTCTCCACCTCAAAGAAGGCGGCAATATCGCTTACGAGGCCTTTTTGCGCATGGCTGCGCAATTCGCACACGTCATTAGCGATGCGGGCCTGACCGCCGGTGACCGGTTGGCAGTTCAGGTGGCAAAGTCTCCGGAAGCACTGGCGGTTTATGCTGCCTGCGTGCGCAGCGGGGTGATCTTCCTGCCGCTCAACACGGCCTATACGCGTGCCGAGGTCGGATATTTTGTCGAAAATTCAGGCGCCAAGCTGGTGTTGTGCGACAGCTCTTCGGCCGATGCGGTGGCCGAAATTGCCGCTCGCAACGAGGCGGCGTTGATGACGCTTGAAGCTGATGGAAGCGGCAGCTTCACGCAAGCCGCACAAAGCAAGCCAACGGGTTTTGACACCGCGCACCGCGACGGCGGGGATCTGGCGGCCTTCCTTTATACCTCCGGGACGACCGGCCGCTCCAAGGGTGCCATGCTGACCCACGACAACCTGCTGTCGAATGCCCGTTCACTGGTCGAATACTGGCGCTTTTCATCTGACGATGTATTGCTGCATGCCCTGCCGATATTCCACACACACGGACTGTTCGTTGCGATGAATGTCAGTCTTTTATCCGGCTGTTCGGCGATCTTTCTGCCCGCATTCAATGTCGATGACCTGATTGGCAATATGGAAAATGCGACCGCGATGATGGGTGTGCCGACCTTCTACACCCGGCTGCTTGACGATCCGCGTTTTACCCGGGAATTGGCGCAGCATATGCGGCTGTTCGTCTCCGGCAGCGCACCGCTGCTGGCAGAAACACATGAGGCATTCGAGGCGCGCACCGGACACCGCATTCTCGAGCGCTACGGCATGACCGAGACCAACATGAATACCTCAAACCCCTATGACGGCGAGCGCCGCGCCGGAACGGTTGGTTTCCCGTTGCCGGGCGTTGAAGTCCGGGTCGCCGATCCTGACAGCGGCACCGCAATTGCGTCGGGTGACATCGGCGTTCTTGAAGTGCGGGGTCCGAACGTCTTCAAGGGCTATTGGCAGATGCTGGAAAAGACAAAAGAGGAATTCCGTGACGACGGTTTCTTCATCACCGGCGATCTCGGCAAGATCGATGCTGACGGCTACGTCCACATCGTTGGCCGCCAGAAGGACCTGATCATCTCCGGCGGCTACAACATCTACCCCAAAGAAATCGAGCTGCTGCTCGACGAACAGGAGGGAGTGCTGGAATCGGCCGTGATCGGCGTACCGCATCCTGATTTCGGCGAAGGTGTGGTCGGCGTGATCGTCCCGCAGCCGGGAAAAAGCCCCGATACCGAAGCCATCATGGCGGCGATCAACGGGCAGATTGCCCGCTTCAAACAGCCGAAGAGACTGGTGACGCTAAACGAACTGCCGCGCAACACGATGGGCAAGGTCCAAAAGAACGCGCTGCGCGATCAGTTTGCCAATCTGCTTGCTGGCTAGCGGTAACTGGTGGGCGGTAATCGCTCAGATCATTGTGCTGTTGTCCGGCTTGTTGTGTCTGAAACCGAACATCCGCAGCCGCTATTTCCTGCGGCTTTTGCCTCCGCATCCTTGACGCAGCAGGCATCGACGCCGTCTGCCGCAGGGCCGCCACAGCATTGACTTGATTTTGTTTCGCTCGTTTGTGACGGATAAACTCTGTTCTCGGCCATCATCTGGTTCCTTCGTCCTTGCGGTCTGCGACAGGTAAACACAGGTGAGAATACGTCAAATAAAACCACAAAACCAGAAAAATAGTTTTAAATACTGTTCAGATACGCGCGCCTTCGGGGATGGTGCGGGGCAGGGCATTCAGCTCTCTCAAACTGATAGCAGGCCTGGATCGCTAACGACTGAGCCGTTTCCGAACCGTCCAATCTGAATACCTGTTCGCCGGCAAATCTTGTTCAGCTGGCGTTCATGCTGGCAATGCGACAAATCCCTACCTGCGAATTTTAGCGTCGTCGAGCCGATCGTTTGTCGTCAGGTTTCACGGCATTCCCGGTCGCATGTTCTGCGGTTGGCCGGATGTCTGCCGTGTCGGAGAGCTGGTGCGGTCGCCGCCCTGATCGTGCCGGTGGGGAGACCGGGCGCTTCGAAAGGAGCGTCCGGTCAAAATTGCAGCATCCGCCGACCGATGGTTTACAGCTGAAGCTGGTACGACGCCGGCACGTACTGAAACCCGCCCTCGCGTGCCTGCACATAGCCGAGTGCCGGGAACGGCATGTGATAGCCGACAAACGGGATCTTGTCGGAGGCGAGCATGCCAAGGACTTTCTTGCGCTGCGTTGCCGCTGCTTCCTTGTTCATGTCGAACAAAACTTCCCACTCTGGGTATGCCAGCGACCACACATAGTGGTTGGCAAGATCGGCGGCGAGTACCAGCTGATCGCCATTGCTCTCGATCATGTAGATGGTGTGCCCGGGCGTGTGGCCGAAGGCTTCCATGGCTGTAATGCCAGATACGACAGCTTCTCCCTCATTCACAAATGTCATTTTTTCGGCATGCGGTTTGACCAGCTTCGATACAAGTTCTCCACCGCCGCCTTCGGCGCCTTCCTTTGTCCAGAAGCCATATTCGACAGCGCCGGTCACATAACGTGCATTGGGGAAGGTGGGCGCGCCACCGCTCATCAACCCGCCGATATGGTCCGGATGCATATGCGTAATGACAACGACATCCACCTGATCGGGCGTGTAGCCGGCACCCGCCAGAGCACCTTTGATGTTGCCGCCATTGTCGCCAAGGCCGGTATCGAAGAGAACCAGTTCACTGCCGGTATTGATGACGGTCGGCGTAAAGTAGAAACGCGTCCGGTCCGTCGGGATGAGATTATTGTCCGACACTGTCTTGAACTCATCCGGCGTGACATTGATGCCAAATATATTCTGCGGATTTTCCCGGGTGACGGCAGCGTCCAGGAGGGTGTTGACCTCAAAGGCCCCGGTCTTGAAACGTGCGAAAGGCGTTCCGCCACCTGATTGCATGGGAGCTGCCGCGAGAGAATTTGTCGTCGTCGCAAGGCTCGCAGCGAGCGGCACTGCAGCCGCGCCCAGAAGGGCTGAACGTCTGTTGATCGTGACTTCAGGCATGGTGATCCCTTTCTGTTTTTGATTGGCGACTGGCAGGTAGAGCAAGATTGTGTTCGGGCAAGGGCTCGCACAGGGGATTGGACGAAAGATGCTATGACATAATCTCAACACAGAGTGTTGATTGAAACGCGTCGATTCCAGACCCGCACCGCTTGAAAATCGAGGGTAGAGCACTGATATGTCTGGCAAAGGCCCAAAGGGCAGTCCGTTACCAAGGAGCTAAGAGGACAATGTTCGACCGGCGCAGCTTTCTCGCCGCCACGGCTGCCGCAGCTATGGCACCGCTGGCGCCCGCGCGTGGCGAGACGCTCATATCGGGTTCAGCACGACAGAACGGCTTTTATCTTCCCGAAGAAACAGAGCCGCATCTGCGCACATTCATGCAATGGCCGGTGAACCGCAAGGTTCATCCGGGCAGGGGCTATTTGCGCATGTTGCAACGCTCGGTTGCCAAGATAGCCAACGCGATCAGCGAGTTCGAACCGGTTGCCATGCTTATGAACCCGGCGCAAGAGCGCAAGGCCAGAAAGCTGCTGAGCCGTCGTGTCGACATATGGCCGGTTCCCACCGATGATTTGTGGTGCCGCGATTCAGGTCCGGTATTCGTGACCGACGGAACCGGAAGACTGGCCGTAAGCGCGCTCAATTTCAACGGCTGGGGCGATAAACAGACCCACGAAAACGACGGCAGGATTGCAAAAACCGTGGCCGCCGGGCTGGGGCTTCATGTATTTGACAATGGCATCGTAGGGGAAGGCGGGGGTGTCGAAACCGACGGTTTTAAAACGCTCATCGCCCACGAAAGCAGTTGGATCAATCCCAACCGAAACAGCGGAACGCGGCGGGAAGTGGAAGCGCGGTTACTGGATGCACTCGGCGCAAAGAAGGTCATCTGGGCACCCGGCGCAATCGACGCCGACATTACGGATTTTCACATCGATGCGCTTGCACGGTTTGCCGGTCCGGGACAGGTGTTGTTTCAATTTCCTAAAATTCGCGATCCGAAAAATCCCCTCGCGGTTGCGGCCCGTGAAACATACCAAATATTGCGCAATGCGACCGACAATGCCGGCCGCAAGCTGCAGGTGACGACTATTCCCGCTCCCAGGCGCACGCGTGTGACTTCGCCCGATTTCGTCGCTTCCTATGTCAATTATTATGTCTGCAACGGTGCGGTGATTTCCGCGCAGTTCGGCGACAGGGAAACCGACAGCGAAGCAATCAGGGCTCTTCAAACCCTTTATCCGGGCCGCGAGATCGTCGCGCTCAATGTCGATGCGATCGGAGAAATTGGCGGCGGTATTCACTGCGCGACGCAACAACAACCACGGGTCTGAAACACGCTATAGCAGCGCTAATCTGCCGGTCAGACGGTCAATGTTTTGCGTCTCAGCTGGGCCGATCCCAATACAGGTGATCGTTCCGGCCGGCAACAGCGTCTTGCCCGCGTCTTCAACTAGGCTTGCCGGCACGGATCCGGCGTCAGCCAGCGATTGAAGCTCCCGCAACGCCTCTGCGGATGCAACAGCAAGTACAATTTTTGGCATGCCGCATTCGAGCCATCGTTTCTGTGCTTCGGGATCCGCAAGCACGAATGCGGAAACGGACGCATGCGCCACCTGCGCAGCTAGCTTGCCGGCCGGAAGGTCCAGCGCTTGGTTGACGACAATCACCTGTTTCATCAGGATATGGTATCCGCAGCCGGCATGATCCGGCAATCGCAGATGGGAACGGAGTTAACAACCATGCTGACAGTTCTTGGCCGCCGCAGTTCCGCGAACGTGCAGAAAGTGGCCTGGCTGCTGGCTGAACTCGAATTGCCGCACAGGCACATCGAGCTCGGAGGAACCTTCGGCGGTCTCGACACGCCAGAATTCCGCATGATGAATCCGCACGGCAAGGTGCCCGTCATCAAGGACGGAGAACACGTGGTCTGGGAATCCCACGCGATCCTGCGCTATCTGGCAGCCAAGTATGGAGCTGAGCGGTTCTGGAGTGATGACCCTGCCGCACGCTCCAGAATTGACCAGTGGATGGATTGGTCCCAGGTGACACTCCAGAACGACTTTCTGAACGGTGTATTCTGGGGCTATTACCGCACACCGGAAGAGCAGCGGGACATGCCGGCGGTCGAAAAGAGTATCGCCAAATGTGCAACGCATTTCGCTTTGCTGGATTCAATGCTGAAAGAAAATGACTTTCTGCTCGGAGACGCACTGTCTCTGGCCGACTTTGTGATTGGCACACACATGTACCGCTGTTTCAATCTAGGCATCGACTGGCCGGAGATGTCCGGGCTAGAGGCCTATTACGCGCGGCTGCAGGAGCGCAGCGCCTATGCGGAAAACGTCATGGTGCCGTTTGATGAATTGTTCGGTCGGCTTTCGTTTTAGATAGCCTTGAACTGCAGCGCCGGAATATCCACATGTCGGCGATCAGGGACGGCCCTGTAATTCACGGAAAATAAGGTAAGGACGACCTTATCGCCTTCAATGGAGATAGGCATGTCCTGGATTATTCTTTTCTTGGCCGGAATTCTTGAAATCGGTTGGGCTGTCGGCCTCAAATATACGGATGGCTTTCGGCTTCCTGTTCCCACTGCACTCACGGTCATTGCCATGGTTGCCAGCGTTTTTCTGCTCGGCCTGTCAATGCGCACACTGCCGCTCGGCACCGCCTACGCCGTTTGGACCGGCATCGGTACAATCGGAACCGTGATCCTTGGAATTTACCTGTTTGGCGAAACGGCGACCGTTGTCCGCCTCGGCTGTATCGGTCTTATCATCATGGGCATTGCCGGCCTGAAGATGACGACCTGAGACGTTTCAATTCTGCTTGCTCACATATTTTGCGATCCAGTAGCCGATCGCCGGAAACAGGATCAGCTCGGCCAGAAGCGACGGCAGTACGGACAGGCTGAGCAGCGTTCGCACGTCGAGCGAGCTCAGCCGCGCTATGCCACCGATGAAGATGACCCCGCACAGCACCATCAACACCATGCGAAGCCGGCGCAGCGAAAACGCGCCGGCGAAAAAGACGATGCCGATGCCGAGCCAGACCCCGCCCAGAAACCTGAAATGGCTGTCTTGCGTGCGAAAGGCTGAAGAATTGATGATTTCCACATAGTCGGTCGGACCCTGCCAGCCCAGCGTGCGGATACCGCCGAAACCGACATTGAATCCGAGAAAGATGATGACCACGCCGATGAGGGCCAATAGCAGCCGCAATAAGAAGGTGGGATTTTTCCAGGTCATTCGACTGTATCTTTCTGGCACCCTGATGCCGGCTTCCTTTTTGGCAACTTCATCATTGTATTCTTACAGTTCCCTCTGGGATATCAAGCGACCGAATTCAACTCCCAGCAAATAGCCTCGCTCCTCCAATGCTATTTCGGTTGCGGCAATGGCGGTTTCATTGACCGCACGGGCGGTCCCGGTGCGAAGGAACTCGATGTAAGTGCGAAGGTCATCCTCGGACGTGTCCCGGTAGATGTAAGCAAGTCTGGCGAGAACCGACCGTTGTACCTTACCTGATATCATCTCACGGGCGGCCTCGATTTGCGCCCTTGCTATGCTCAGAATGTCCGGACCCGTTTGGTTGTTTGCAGCGGCCATTCCGGCCACGAGCGAAAGCCCCAAATTCATTGCAAGTGATGTGCCCATCTCTGTGGCATGTGTCGCTTCATCCATTTCCTGAAACAGTTCTTTTCGCCGCTGGTTATCCTCCAGATCCGTTAAGATCTGAACGAGATTGTTTTTTATGTAAGTTTTCACCTCCGTATTGGAGGCCGCTATTTCCACCTTCAGAATGCGCTGGCCGGTGTCAGAGCGATAGAAAGCTGCGAATTCGTTCATCTGCTTTTCAGACAGGGTGTCGGTAAAAGCGATCTCAAATTCAGCAAATAGGAGATCCGGATCGAATATTTTCCGCACAGCCTCCTGAATGGCTGTGATATCGATGCCCTCGAATGTCGGCGTTTTCTCTACCTCGGCAATCAGGGTAGCGCTAATCTCCTCGTCGATATCCCCCATTTGCTCGACAAAGCCTGATTGCTCCATCATTGTCATCGCAGTTGATTTGTCTTCCGCAATGGCGGGGTACAAAACACCACAGCCACGAAAAGGTAACCTGTCAAAGAGCGCATCGAATTGCTTTCGCTGTTTCAACCCATGCGAGTATCGATAATGATAAAAAACCCGGGGTCAAGCGCAAGAGACCTCGGAAAGGCCGTGACCAAATCTGTTTCAATTGGATTTCGTTCACAATTAACACCCAGGCAACATTGCTCTGGCGGTATTTGCATCCGACCAGCGTTGTCGCGCCCGTGATCGAGAACGCCATGTGCAACCAATTGCCGCTAACAAGCAATAATTCCTGCTATATTCGCCCCATGCAGAAAGCCTCGATCGAATGGACAATTCATCTGGATTTCGTTTCAGCTTCGTGTCTATACTCCCGCCAAGGTCCGCCACAGGGTAATGCGGATCAGCAATAAAGTGGGAGTTTTTCATGTTACTTCGTAAGAGCTTACTAGGGGCAACGCTGCTTACCGGCTTGTTCGCCACACAGGCGATGGCTGAGAACACATTCAAATTCGCATTCCAGGGGACGTTGAAATCGCTTGATCCATATTCCCTCAATGAGACCTTCACGCTCGGCACATTGGGCAATGTCTATGAGGGGCTGACCAAGCGCGGACCCGATCTGCAGATCGCACCGGGCCTTGCTGAAAGCTGGGAAGTCGTCGAGCCGACCCGCTGGCGTTTCCATCTGCGCAAGGGCGTCAAGTTCCACAATGGCAATGATTTCACCGCCGCGGACGTCGTCTTTTCAGCCGATCGCGTACGCTCGGAAGGGTCCGACCTGAAGACCCGCATTCCGGCCGACGCCAAGTTTGAAGCCGTCGACGACTATACCGTCGATGTGGTGCTGACGTCGCCAAACCCGATCCTGCATTATGAGTGGGATACATGGGTGATGATCGACAAGGAATGGGCCGAAGCAAACGATTCTGTTCGCGTCACATCGGCGTCCGACCAGTCGGCGACGACAATCTCTCTTCAGTCGAACGGAACCGGTCCCTTCAAGATCACCGACCACGACGGCGGTGTGAAAACCATGATGGAATCCAATCCTGACTGGTGGGATGCCGGAAACAAGAAATACAATATCGACAAGGTTGAATTTGCAACCATTGCTTCGGATGCGACGCGTGTTGCTGCGTTGCTTTCCGGCGAGATGGATCTCGTTTACCCGATCCCGGTTCAGGACATCAAACGCGTCGAAGACAACGCCACCATCAGCGCGAAGACCGGTCCGGAACTGCGCACCATCTTCCTCGGCATGGATCAGATGCGCGACGAACTGCTCTATTCCAGCGTCAAGGGCAAGAATCCGTTCCAGGACAAACGTGTGCGTGAAGCCTTCTACCATGCGATCGACATTGAGGCGATCAAGCAGAAGGTCATGCGTAATCTGGCGACGCCTTCGTCGATCATGATCTCGCCGTTCATGTTCGACAACGCGTCGAAGATTGCTCGTCTTTCCTACGATCCCGATGCGGCCAAGTCGCTGCTTAAGGAAGCGGGCTACCCGGACGGGTTTGAAGTCGGCATGGACTGCCCGAACGACCGCTACGTCAATGACGAGGCGATCTGCCAGGCCGTCGTTGCCATGCTGGCGCGTGTCGGCGTTAAGGTGAAGCTCAACGCTCAGCCGAAAGCTCAGTACTTTGCAAAGGTTCTGGCTTCCGGTGGTTTTGACACCTCCTTCTACCTGCTTGGCTGGACGCCGGGTTCATTCGACTCCTGGAACGTCTTGAGCAACCTGCATGGCTGCCGCGACGAAGCCGGCAATGGCGGAATGTTCAACCTAGGCGGATACTGCAACAACGACGTCGATTCGTTGACCTCTCAGATCCTCGTTGAGAACGATCCCAACAAGCGTCTCGACCTGATCACTCAGGCCTACCAGATCACCACTGCTGAATCTGCGTATATTCCGCTGCACCAGCAGGGCCTCGCCTGGGGCGTTTCTGAAAAAGCCGATGTTGTTCAGCGTGCTGACAACGTGCTCATGCTCTATCACGTCAATATGAAATAAAGAGCCTTCTTCGGGCCCCGTCCAAAAGGCGGGGCCCAAGATTTATTTATCTATATGTTAGCTTTTGTAATTCGACGTCTCGTCCAGTCGGTGGTGGTGATGCTGGTAGTAAGTCTCATTGCCTTTGTCATGTTCCGCTTCATCGGTGATCCTGTCGATCAGATGGTCGGCCTTGAAACCACTCTCGAAGAACGTGCCAAACTGCGTGAGCAACTCGGGCTGAATGAGCCGCTGCCGATCCAGTTCTGGCACTTTGTTTCCAAGGCGGCACAGGGAAACCTCGGCATCTCCTACCAGTTCAAGCAACCGGTCGCAAAGTTGATTGGCGAACGCCTTCCAGCGACTCTGGAACTGTCCTTTGTGTCGGCTCTTATTGCGCTGCTTGCAGGCATACCGATGGGCGTCTACACGGCGTTGCGCCGCGAAAGCATATTGTCCAAACTGTTTTTGACGATATCGCTGATCGGCATTTCACTGCCGACATTTCTCATCGGTATATTGCTGATTTTCATATTTGCGGTGATCCTTCAATGGCTGCCCAGCTTCGGCCGCGGACAGGTTGTCGATCTCGGCTGGTGGAGTACCGGTTTTCTCACCGTATCGGGGCTGAAGGCGCTGATCCTGCCATCCATTACGCTCGGATTGTTCCAGATGACATTGATCATGCGCCTGGTGCGGTCTGAGATGCTCGAGGTGCTGCGTACCGACTACATCAAATTCGCACGGGCGCGCGGGCTCAAGAACAGGGTCGTCAACTTCGGCCATGCACTGAAGAATACGCTTGTTCCGGTCATAACGATAACCGGCCTGCAGCTTGGTTCCATCATCGCGTTTGCCATCATTACAGAAACAGTGTTCCAGTGGCCCGGCATGGGCCTGCTGTTCCTGCAGGCGGTGCAGGATGTCGACATACCGATCATGTCGGCTTACCTGCTGATGATTGCCTTCCTATTCGTTGCCATCAATCTGATCGTTGACATGCTCTACGTTGTCGTTGATCCGCGCATTCGCATCGGAGGGGGAGAGGCATGAGTACCGATGCACAAGAGCTGGAACGCGCCGGTTTCTGGGCACGCGCCCGTGACTCCGATATCTGGTATTCCTTCAAGAGATCGAAAATTACGATCGTTGCGGCAATCATCACAGTGCTCATTTTCGGCAGTGCTTTTTTTGCGCCGTTGATCGCGCCGCACAACCCGTTCGATCTCGCGACTTTGTCGCTGCTGGATTCGCTGCTTCCTCCGGCCTGGGAGCAGGGGGGCGATCCCCGTTATTTGCTCGGCACGGACGACCAGGGACGCGATATACTGTCGACTATTCTCTACGGCTCTCGCATTTCACTGGCTGTCGGCTTTGCCGCAGTGGTCTTTGCTGCCGTACTCGGCATTTCGCTCGGCCTGCTCGCAGGCTATGCGGGCGGCCGCACCGATTCCATCATCATGCGCATTGCCGATGTGCAGCTGACTTTTCCGGCGATCCTGATTGCGCTCCTCATCGACGGCTCGGTGCGCGGCGTTCTTGGCGGCATCGACAGAGAGCAGTCTGCATTTTATGTGCTGGTGGTATCAATCGGCCTGTCGTTCTGGGTGCAATACGCAAGAACCGTTCGCTCTTCGACACTGGTTGAAAAGAACAAGGAATATGTTCAGGCAGCGCGTCTTATCGGGCTGCATCCGATCAGGATCATGGCGCGTCATGTATTGCCGAATGTAATGGGGCCGGTGCTGGTGATCGCAACGATCAATCTGGCGCTCGCTGTCATCACAGAGGCGACACTGTCATTTCTTGGAGTGGGCATTCCGCCGACACAGCCCTCGCTTGGAACAATGATCCGCATCGGCAATGATTTTCTGTTTTCCGGTGAATGGTGGATCACCATCTTTCCCGGCATAACGCTGGCAATCCTGGTCCTGGCCGTCAATCTTCTGGGCGACTGGCTGCGCGATGCCCTCAATCCGCGGCTGAGGTAAATCCATGAGTGAGGCACTTCTATCCGTTCGCGACCTGGTGGTCGAGTTTCCAACGCGCAAAGGCATCCTGACGGCGGTAGACCGGGTCAGCTTTGAAATCGCCAGGGGTGAGGTCCTCGGCGTGGTCGGGGAATCTGGCGCCGGCAAGTCGATGACCGGTTCCGCTATCATCGGCCTCATTGAACCGCCCGGGCACATTGCCGGCGGCTCGGTCCACATCGCCGGACAGCGCGTCGACAATCTGTCGCAAGAGGCGATGCGCCGGGTGCGCGGCAAACGCATAGGCATGGTATTCCAGGATCCGCTGACTTCGCTCAATCCGCTCTACACTGTAGCCGAGCAGCTTATCGAGACGATCCGCACGCACATGGACATGAACGAACGCCAGGCGCGCGAGCGGGCCGTCGCGCTGCTCGACGAGGTGGGAATTCCCGCTGCCTCGAGACGCATCGACGATTATCCGCACCAGTTTTCAGGTGGTATGCGCCAGCGCGTCGTCATCGCACTGGCGCTGTGTGCAGAGCCGGAACTGGTGATCGCCGATGAGCCGACAACCGCGCTCGACGTGTCCGTTCAATCGCAAATCATCGACGTATTGAAAAACATGTGCGCCGAACACGGAACCTCCGTCATGCTGATCACCCACGACATGGGCGTGATTGCCGAGGCCGCCGATCGTGTTGCCGTCATGTATGCCGGCCGCGTTGCCGAAATTGGTCATGTCCGCGATGTGGTTCAAAATGCCTGGCACCCCTATACCAAGGGCCTGATGGGTTCGATCCCGACGCTGATGCAGGAATCGGACCGGCTGACGCAAATCCCGGGTTCCATGCCGCGCTTGACCGATATCCCGCCCGGCTGCGCCTTCAGTACCCGCTGCCCGGAAGCCTTTGCCGGGTGCTTTGTGGATCAGCCCGAATGCAGGAACCACGACGGACGCGAAGTTGCCTGCCTGCTCTACGAAAAGGGAGACCAGCCATGACGGATACGCTGGTCAGCATAGACAATCTCAGTCGCATCTTTGATGTTTCAAAACCCTGGCTGAACCGTGTTCTGGAGCACGAGGAAAAGAAACATCTGACAGCGGTCGACCGTGTCAGTTTTGACATCCGCCGCGGCGAAACTTTTGCACTCGTCGGTGAATCCGGCTCAGGCAAATCGACCATCGCCAAGCTGATCGTTGGTCTGATTAGGCCGAGTGGCGGACAGATCAACTTTGACGGCAGCAACGTCGCGACACAGGGCAGCGCTTCAATGCGGCAACTCAGAAGCCGCTTCCAGATGATTTTCCAGGATCCATTCGCCAGCCTCAATCCGCGTTGGCGTGTCAGGGACATTATCGCAGAACCTATCCGCACTTTTGGACTGAACGGCGAGACAGTGAAATGGCAGAACCGTGTCGACGAGCTGCTGGAGACGGTCGGGCTGTCGTCTCGCGATGGTGCGAAATTTCCACATGAGTTTTCCGGTGGCCAACGGCAGCGTATTGCGATTGCACGCGCGCTTTCAGCCAAGCCCGAATTCATCGTCTGCGACGAGCCGACTTCTGCGCTGGATGTCTCTGTACAGGCGCAGATCCTCAATCTGATGCGCGATCTGCAGGACGAATTCGGTTTGACCTATCTCTTCATCAGCCACGACCTTTCCGTGGTGCGCCATATGGCGAGCAGGATTGGCGTGCTTTACCTCGGACGTCTTGTGGAAGTCGCCGAAGGCAAGACCCTGTTCAGGGACCCGCAGCATCCCTACACCAAGATGCTTCTCGATGCGGTGCCGGATCTGGAGATGACGGGCCGCGTCCGCGAACCGGTTGAGGGCGAGATTCCAAACCCGATCGATCCTCCTACGGGTTGTTCATTTCATCCGCGCTGTGCCTTGGCCAACGACCGCTGCAAAAGTGAAGCCCCGGAACTTACGCTGCACCAGACGACTGAAACTGCCTGTTTTGCTGTGGAGGAAGGACGCGCCTGACGAACGCGTTCAGCTTATCCCGTGGCGTCTACGCCCACATGCGGCTTGGCGGATTTCAGTTGCTGCTTTTGGATCCGTGGAGATGCGCGGGATATAAAAGCACATCGCTTTTGCAGCAATCGTCACCCTGCTGGATTGGCGGGCAGGGGACTGTTCCATAGGAGCAATAGACGCAGCAATCCCCCTTCCTGGGCTTCAAAAGCGCGCCACAACCCTTGCAGTCATAAAACCATTGGCATGCATCCGTTGGCATTGTTTCACATGCAACATGGCCGCATTCCGGGCATGTGATCTCCGACTGAAGGGCCACTTGCATGTCAGGCATGGTTCTATCCAACCAGCAAAGGGTCTAGGTCAATCCAACCAGTAAACTGTTGATGGCTGATTCATTGAGAATAACAAGCCAGGCAATCAGCGTAAGAGCCGAACCAAGAAAAAGCAATCGGTAGGTGCGTTGGGTTGCGTGGCGCCGAACGGCGGCAAACCAACCGACAGCGATGATCACGGCCGTTGTGCCGACGACATAATAGGCGGCGGCCGCAATCACCCCAAATACGGAGAGCCAGGCACCGCCGAGCCCCAGCAAGATCAGGATCAGGGGAAGCACGCAGCAAACAGCGGACACGAGTGCAAGGATCGAACCCAAAATTCCGGTTTTTGCCAAAGTATCGCCTGCCACGGCCAAGGTCCCTCAGACTGATCGACAGATTTGATGCGGATGCAGTACATCGTGTTGCAGCCATGGAAACAAGCAATATTTTGGTTGGTCAACTGGACAGATGCTGTTTGGCTATTTGCCGATCGGCAATCCGTCGCGCTTGCTTTCTTCGTCCGGCTCGACATGGATGGTGATGCTGGCGCCCGGTATTGCCTGGCCCAACGCATCTTCGACCCGGTTGCAGATTGCGTGGGAGGTAGCGACGCTCATCGTTCCGTCCACAACCATGTGAAATTCGATAAAGGAGACATGACCGGCCATACGGGTTTTGATGTCATGTACCTCGATGGCGCCCGAAGCATTTTCCAAAATGGCGTGCCGGATGCGTTCGGTCTCGGCGTCATCAAGCGCGCTGTCCATCAAGCCGTTGACGGAGGACATGATGACCTTCCAGCCTTCAATCAGCACGTTGATCCCGACGGCAATGGCAATCAGGGAATCGAGAAACAGCCAGCCCGTCGCGAGCACAAGGACGAGACCGATCAGGACTCCGCCGGACGTAACGACATCGACCAGCACATGCCGCCCGTCCGCTGACAGCGCAGGGGAGCGTTCGCGCCGTCCCTCCGAAATCAGCCGCCACGCCCACAGGCCGTTGATGACGGCGGCAACGGCATTGATGGCCATGCCGGCAAGCGGAGTGTGGAGCGTGTGCGGCGTAATCAGCGCAGACGCCGCCTCTGTGAATATCAGCATTGCCGCAATGACGATCAGGACACCTGCAACGACGGCGGAAAAATATTCGGCCTTGTAATGGCCGAACGGGTGGCCCTTGTCGGCCGGCCGGTGACTGATGCGAATGGCGATCCAGGCCAGCGAGGCCGTCACGACATTGATGACCGATTCCAACGCGTCGGAATAAAGCGCAACGGAGCCAGTAATCCACCATGCAGCGGCCTTCAGCACCAGCACCAGACCGGCGATCACAATGGACCATCCGGCAAGACGGGCGATGCGATGGTTGGCGCTCATGGAAGCCTCATTGTGTGGCGACGCGTTATGCGGTTGCGGCAGGTCTGTCACACATGTTGCTGTTCTTGCAACACCTAAGCCCGGGATTGCCGTCTTTTGTGCCGGCAGTGCGCCGTCTGACGCAGGGATTCGCAATCACCCGTTGTCGTCCGGCTTACTTCGCTTTCGTCTGGTTAATCCCTTTTTTCACCATGCGGAGCGGATGCCAGTTTCAGGAAAGTCCGGTCCTCGCGCAGCAGAAACTTCTCCTTCATTGCAAAAGCATAGTTCTCCTGACCGAGCGGATCGGCCGCAAGGCGGCTGCGATAGGCTTCGTAGGCGGCGAGGCTCTCAATGTTGTAGACACCATAGGCGAGACCTGTCGAACCTTCATGCGGGGCAAAGTAACCTATCAGATCGGCACCGCAGCGCGGGATCGCGATGCCCCAGTTACGGGCATATTGTCCGAACTGCGCCTTCTTTGTCGGGTCGATGCGATAGCTGATAAAGCAGGTGATCATCGGGTTCTCCTTTTTGCTGAAGATCGCATGTTGCACGTCGATAATGCTTCGATTATGATCGAACTATGAAAGAAGGGCCTGATATAGCACTCATCGGCGCGCTGATCGGAGATCCGGCTCGCGCCAACATGCTGACCGCACTGATGAGCGGCAAGGCACTGACGGCAAGCGAACTCGCCGGCGAGGCCGGCGTCACGCTGCAGACGGCGAGTTCTCATCTATCCAAACTGGAGACGGCGCGGCTGATCCGTCTGCGCAAACAGGGCAGGCACCGCTATTTTTCTCTCTCCGGCGATGATGTCGGCTCGGTGCTTGAGGCGCTGATGGGTCTTGCTGCAAAATATGGCCACACCCGCGCGCGAACCGGACCGAAAGACCCGGCATTGCGCAAGGCTCGCGTTTGCTACAACCACCTTGCCGGTGAACTGGGTGTGCGGCTCTACGACAGCCTGAAGAAGCACAGACACATTCGCGAAAAAGACGACGAGGTGTTGTTGACCGACGCGGGCTCTGTCTTTGTGCGTTCATTCGGGATCGACATCACTACACTGGGCCATGCACGCCGCCCGATGTGCAGGTCCTGCCTCGACTGGAGTGCGCGACGCACGCATATGGCCGGCTCACTCGGAATAGCGTTTCTCGACCGGTTTTATGATCTCGGTTGGGCAAAAAGAGTGGACGGCTCGCGTGTTGTCTCATTTTCACCGCAAGGTGAAGAAAACTTTCTGAAGACATTCCAGCTCTGAACGCATTTCGATCATCCAATAGCGAGGCACCACCATGACCGATCGTCCTCTCTGGCAGCTCAGCGCATGCGAAATTGCAGATGCGATTGCAGCCGGTGAAACTACGTCGAAGGAAGCCGTTACTGCCGCTGTCGAACGCATGCGTGAGCGTAATGGTGCCATAAATGCGGTCGTCGACGAGTTTGGGAACGACGCAATCGCCGAGGCGGAATCCATTGACAAAAATATGGCACGGTCGGGTCCGGTCGGGCCACTCCACGGGGTGCCCATCACTATCAAGGAAAACATCGATCAAAAAGGCAAGGCAACGCCCAACGGGGTAACCGCATTCAAGGATGTGATCGCGCCTGACGATTCACCTGTAGTAATCAGTTTCAAGCGCGCCGGCGCCATTGTCATAGGCCGCACGAATACGCCGGAATTTTCATTTCGGGCAACAACCGACAACGAATTGCATGGCCGGACCTTTAATCCGTGGAACGACTGGGCGTCCGCCGGCGGATCGTCGGGCGGCGCCGCGGCGGCCGTGATGAGCGGCATGGGTGCACTGGCCCATGGCAATGATATCGCCGGCTCGTTGCGTTTTCCGCCGGCCGCAACAGGATCCACTTCCGTCAAGCCAAGCCTGGGACGTGTCCCGGCCTACAATCCGTCGGCCCCGGCAGAGCGCGGACTGTTGGCTCAGCTGATGTCGGTTCAAGGTGTCATCGGCCGCGAGGTCCGGGATGTGCGGCTCGCCATGCGGCAGCTCGTCAGGCCTGATCCGCGCGATCCGTGGATGGTGCCAGTTCCGTTTGACGGTGAAGCGTTGGAACGGCCGATCAAGGTGGCGTTTACAAAAAACAGTTTTGAGTTTCCCTTGCATGCGGCCGTTGACAAGGCGCTTGATACGGCACGCGCGGCGCTGGGCGATGCCGGCTATGAAGTGGTGGAGGTCGAGCCGCCCCTGGTGCGCGAGATTGCCAGCGAGGCCGGTAAGTGCCTGTTCGGCGAAGTCGGCGCACTGATGGGCAACGACGTCGAGAAATACGGCAGCGAGACGATCAAGGAGATTTTCAAGGACTACTTCGAGTTCTTCGGGATGTATGAGGGCGCAGAGCTCATTCGCGGGTTTTCGCGGCGCACCCATTATGCCCGCGAATGGTCTTTGTTCCTGGAGCAATATCCGCTGGTTCTGACACCGTTCCTGCCGCATCCGACCTATAGGTGGGACCGGGACACGGAAGGTCTTGAGGGTATCGTTGAGGTTCTCGGCTCGGCTGTTTACGGCTACTCGATGAACTTCCTGGGCCTACCTGCCGGCAACATCGCCGCCAACTATAATGACGGTCTGCCGGTCGGTGTGCAGATTATCGGCCGCCGTTTCCGCGAGGATCTCATCCTCGATGCCTGCGAGGCTGTGGAACAGCGGGTCGGCATCATGGCGCACCGCCTGTTTGAACGCGGTTGAGCAGGCAGGGCCCTATTGGGTAATTTTCTTGATATCGGGGTGTCGCCAAGTCGTTCGTATGAGCACGAGCGCGATAATGGCCGCTGCAATGCAGATATAGAACGGCAGGCGTATATTAACCGCCATGAGCAATCCGCCAACCAGCGAAAACACTCCGGCAGCCAGGGTGAACCCCGCCGTCGTGATGCCCATGATCCACCCTTGTTCCGTATCGGAAACGCTGGCCGAAAAAATGCCGAGCAGTGCAGGATAGGCAAGGCCGAAACCGAAATAGTAGGTCGCGACAAAGACGTAGCAAAATACCGACAGCGGAGTGACGATGAAAAGGACCGCGCTGAGCGCCATGGTGAAGGTAACCGTTGTAATGACCGGCAGTTTGCCAAAGCGACCGAGCGTGCGCTCGACCAGAAATGTGCTCGAAGAAGCCAGTGCGATGCCCAGGATCATCATTGCCATGCTGGTTCCAAACAGGCCGATCTGAAAGCGGCTCGTCAGGTAATTGTCCATGAAGATATAGAAGGTCACATTGGCCGTCATGAAGCACAAATAGACCCACCACAGGCGAATCACGACGGGTTTTTCCCTGATGCGGATTAACTGCGTGAAAAGCTCGAGTGGCTTGAAATCAAGTTTTTCGCGGGTTTGGCGGACGTCCTTGTAAAAGAATTGAACCAGAAAGATGGTCGCCAATACCAGCACCACGGCACAGTAGAAGGGAAGCTGGATGCTGGCGAGGTCCCCCAGGATCGACCTGTCCGATAACAGGCCACCGATAATGGGGCCGCCCACCAGACCGGCGCTGATGCCGGTGACGATGTAACCCATGTTTCGGGATTTTTCGGCATCGTTCTTGCTGGCGTCAATCATGGCCGCCTGTGCAATCGGCTGATTGCCGGCCGTGAACCCGGTGATGCCCCGGCCCAGAATCAGCAGCCATAAACTGTCTGCAAAGAGTGAAATGATCGTAATCACATAACCCACAAGCGCACCGAAGAGGCAGATCATGATGGCGTTCTTGCGCCCGATTGTATCCGAAAGCTTGGCCACGTAGACCCCGCCGAAGAACCAGCACAAAAAGAAAATGCCGATAACCAGGCCGTAATCGAAATGGCGTGTCGCATCGGATGACGAAATGGGCAGGAAGACGAGTTTCGGATTCATCACCAGTTCGTTGATGATCGGAAAGACGAGACCCTGGCCGATCAGATCGACAAAGACAACGGCCAGAAGCGCAAACTTGGCTATTGGCGACATTCGAATCCCCCGTTCATCATTATCGGCGGAGCTTATATTGGAACGACGGTCAGCCACAATGGGAGCGGGCATAACAGATGGCATACCTCCACCCCGCGAAATATTTAAACCTGTAAACAAGTGTGATTGAGCGCTATTTCGGTGATCTTATCTCCGCCCACATTACAAGCCACGCTGTACACAATTGCCCGGAATAGGAATCGCGTAGAAGGGGAGTGACACTGTGAACAATGGAAGCGAGCTTGCGCTAATACTGGAGGGCGGAAAAACCGCTCACGAAAATCACAGCGCTGATTTGCGAAAGCAGATCGAGCGGATTGGACTTCTCGAAATGTCGGCGATAGCAGCCCCGGCTTTTGCGGCCGCGATTGGTTCGGCCTGCGCCGTCGTTTTTTATACGGCAAATCATTCGCTGATTACGGCGGGCATCGAGGATCTCGCCATCATACTGGCCTGGTTCTTTGCGGCAGTTTTATTGAGTGTGATGGTTCCGGGGTTTTCCTGGCTTCGACAATATACCCATACGCTCGGCCTCGCAGAACAGAAGCTTGACTACGAAGCCCCTTACGTTCACGAAAACGCCCGCTCCAGGCTTCTGACGCAATCCAGCCAGCTTTGCAGGATTGCAGCAATCGCCGCAATAGCTGCATCCTATGGAGCGCTTGTTGTCGGCGGCTTCGCGTTTATTGAGATAATGCGCTGATTTTCCAGCCTTCTTAAAAGCCTACAACCTCCGGTCGTTTTGCGCGATCGTGCCAACTTGAGTATGTTGCGTCGAAAGTGCAGCCTGCGGATTCGCACCAGTTGTGCGCGCAAGCTGCGGATCGCATTTGCTCATTGGACCGGAGGGAAATCCTTTTGCGCAAAGCCTATCCGCCGATCGAACCCTATAATTCGGGGATGCTCGATGTTGGCAACGGACACGAAATCTACTGGGAGCTGTGTGGCAACCCGGCAGGTAAACCAGCGATATTTCTTCACGGCGGACCCGGTGCCGGCTGCACCGAAGACCACCGCCGTCTGTTTGACCCGGATCGCTACAGGGTATTGCTTTTCGATCAGCGCGGCTGCGGCCGGTCGACACCCCCGGCCAGCCTCGAAACAAATACGACCTGGCACATCGTCGACGACATAGAGTCGCTTCGCATGAAATTTGACGTCGACCGATGGCTTGTGCTTGGAGGTTCCTGGGGTAGCACATTGGCGCTTGCCTATGCGCAAACCTATCCCGAGCGCGTTTCTGAATTGATCCTGCGCGGCATATTCACCGGCCGCCGTTCAGAACTGCTGTGGCTGTATCAGGATGGCGCCTCGTGGCTGTTTCCTGACAAATGGCAGAACTTTCTGGAACCCATTCCGGAGGAAGAGCGCGGTGACCTGATCACCGCCTACCACAAGCGTCTGACAAGCAGTGATGATGAGGTGGTGCTCACCGCGGCCAAGGCCTGGAGCCTGTGGGAGGGAGAAACCGTCCGCCTCATGCCGGACAAGAAACTCAGTGAAATGCATGGCACGGACGAGTTCGCCCTGGCGATTTCCCGGATCGAGAACCACTACTTCATCAACAAATGCTTTTTCAAGGACGCGCAGATTCTTCGCGATGCCTATCGGATCAGAGATATTCCCGGGGTCATCATCCAGGGCCGGTACGATGTCGTAACGCCAGCCCGAACAGCTTTTGACCTCCACCGTGCCTGGCCGGACGCTGAGTTCCTGCTCGTTGACGGGGCCGGTCACGCCTACAACGAACCGGGCATACTGCATCAGACAATTCTCTCGACGGACCGGTTTGCCGACGAAACGGTGTAGAACGCGACCCTGGCCTATGCGTCGGATTATCCGGTGAAAAGGTTCAGTGCGGCGTGCTGAAGCAGCATGATTGTTTTGGCGTCGCGAATGCGATAGTCGGCAATCATCGCATAGGCCGCGTCAAAATCGATTTCCATCACCTCGATGTCCTCGCCTTCGCTGGCCAGTCCGCCTCCGTCGGAAATCCGGTCCTCGGAAGTGTAGGCGCCGACAAAACAGAAAATTTTCTGAACGACGGCGCCGGGGCTGACATAGGCTTCGAACACCTTCCTGACGCTGCGAATGCGGTATCCCGTTTCTTCTTCCGCCTCGGCGCGAATGCGTTCCTCCGGCGAGGCATCGTCGAGCAGGCCTGCCGGGGTTTCGATGATCAATTCGTCATAACCGTCGGAATAAGCCGAATAGCGAAACTGACGCACCAGGATGACCGTGCGCCGCTCGAGGTTGTACAACAGGATTGATGAGCCGTGCCCGCAATCATAACTGTCCCGCACCATCGTCTGCCAGTCACCGTCGCGGCGCTGGAAATCAATCGTCGCTTCCGTGAGGCTGCTCCAGCCCTGGTGGATTTTTCTGGTTTCGCGAACGCGAACACGATTGCTGATGGACATGGACACCGCCTTCATATTGGATCGGCGCTGTGTGACCATGCGTTGCCTGCAAAGTCAATCAACTTGCAAGCCACATCTTATGAGAGCGGGTCGAGACCCTTCTGGATACGCCACTCCTTGATGGTAGAATCGCCGTCAAGAACCACTCTGATAGCCATCACCGCCACCTGTATGGCTTCCTTTCGAACATCGGCGCGCGGCTCCTCGAACGTCGCCTTCGCAAGTTCACCGACTTCTTCCATAAGCGCCAGCATGGTGACATTGTCTCCGGGAAACTTGGTTCGCGCCCTTGCAAGTTCCAGCCTGATCTCCTTGAGAAGCTGATCGATTTCGTTCTCGGCGCAGTGGCTCTCAGCGGTCATGTCAAATTCCTGAAAAAAAAGCTCCGTGGAACGAACAAGGGTGCTTGAATTGCGTGCCCTGCGCCCCTCAGCGGGCCGCCATTTTATCGCTTGCAAAACCGATTGCCATTTGGCTTCAAAGGCATATCAGTTGTCGCCCGTTTGTTATCCCCTGAATTATCCACTGTGGAAAGCTCGGACTCGACAGAACCGGGTATTTTGGACCATCATGAACGCGTTGGGTCCGGACAATTCCCGACCGCCGATTGGGACACAATTGAACGGATCGCCCAACATCCTGTGAACGGCCCGGCCAGGAACGTTTCCAACGCCCCGACCGGAAAACCGTCAGGCACACAGGGCGCTGTGAAAAGCGAATGCATGTGCAATAGCAGCAAGCGGTTGAGCGGACTTTGCGGTCAGCGGAACCGTGGGTCAAAAGATCCACTTGATGGAGACATTGACCAGGCAAGCGAGGCAGCTAAAGCAGGCTTTGCGACCAGCCTTCGGGCTACGCGAAATACTGATTGACTTCCACGTTTGAACAGGGGGGCGCTGGCTAAGGTCAGCGTCTTTCCTTGTTTTTGCGCGGCGATTTCCCCCGTCCGACCGGACCCACAAGATATCGCCGCGTAATTAGAGCGCATTTTGTTTATACGGGAACATTTGACCGAGGCGATTGTGGTCGCTGACAAGGCGGATTGCACGCCGTGGTGCCATCCCACCACAAATGCAAGCCAACGCAGTCAGAGGGCAAAATCGCCCGGCCCATTCATCTCTGAGTTTCAGCAACATAGTCCTTCCAGGGGTGGCGGCAAATCGGCCCAACGGCGTCGCTACGTCGCTTGCCCGATGCACCACATCGCGCTGCGCGACGCGCCTAGCCGAGTGAACCGATTTTCCTTCATCAAATGATCCCGTATAAACAAGACACGCTCTGGCCGATTCAATGCGCCGTGATCTCAAAGATCGAGAAGACCAGCCAGCTCCCGCATATCGTTGAACACGGTCGCGCCCTGCGCCGCAAGTCCGCTGCCATCGTCATGAGCCGCATAGCCGAAGCATCGCATCCCGGCACGGCGTGCAGCCAGGGTACCGGGCACGCTGTCTTCAACAACAACGCATTTCGCATAGGGTACCTTGAATCTGTCAGCGGCGATTTGAAACAGTTCAGGATCGGGTTTTGCCACGCCATGCGTGTGCGCTGAAAACATGACGTCCGAGAAACGGTCCCATAAACCCGCATGACCAAGGGTTATCGACATCTTCTTTTCACTGCCATTGGATGCCACGCAATAGTCGACGCCGGCAATCTCAAGATGGTCAAGGACACTATGCACGCCCTGGACCGATGGCACGCCCTTTTCCAGCCGCGCATGCATTTGCCCGTAAATCTCTGAAATCCAGTCATCCGGAAGATTGGCGCCGAGTTCCTTGGCCTTTGCAGCGACATCGACCATGCGGCCACCCATAAAATTGGTCATGCATTCGAGTGGCGAAAGAGCCAGCCCGTAGCGCGTGAAATTGGCTGAAATCACCTCATTGATCGCAAGCTCACTGTCCACCAGGACGCCGTCACAGTCGAAAATAACCAGTTGCGGCTTGCCGTCATGCATCAGCTGCGCCGGTCCCGCATGATGACAAAGTCTGTTCCGGTACGCGTGTCGGGATGCGCCGGCAGATCAGTGACCATGAAAGCAGATCCGGGATGCAGGTTTTCCGCAATCATTGCGTATGTGTCCGGTGGAATGGTCAGTCGCGACGTTGCAGCGAGTTCGCGTTGCTGCTGGACGCTGTCCTCATGACCGGTGCCCATGCCGACCGCCAGCCAGTCAAATGTCTTGCGGTCTGAATCAAAGCCTTGAAGAATAAAAACATGGCTTCCAAGGGACCGGTTCGGATTGGCAATGCCAATGGATGACTGAATGATAATCTCGCCGTTTTTCATCCCGTAAAGTGTGGCATCGGCCTCGCTGACCAGAATGCTGAAACTTGCCTCTTTTTTCCCCGCCTTGTTGACGGGAAGTTTCTTGCCCGCGACATGGCCGGTCAGTTTTTCAATCTGCTTCAGGTCGGTTTCCGACAGCACCAGACCGGCATGCGAAAGACCACCAATGCCGGAGCGTTCATTGGTGACGATCACCGGCGTTCCATTGTGCGTGATGTCGAACAACTGGGCGGCAAATCCGGTCGGCAGATGGACGCACCCGTGGGAACTCGGATATCCCGGAAGACCGCCGGCATGCAATGCGGCACCACCAAAAAAGAACTGACTGTCCGGCATTGGGGCGTTGTTGTATTTTTTCGAAAGGTGCAACTTTTCCTTCTGAAAAACGGTGAACACGCCGGTCGGCGTATCGAAGCCGGATCGGCCCGACGAAATGGTCGTCACGCCGATGCGAACACCATTGCGGTAAACGAATGCAAGCTGATCGCTGAGGGACACGATGACTGTCACCGGCCCGTACAGAGAACGTTCCGGATACCACAGCCATTGTCCCGGCTTGAGGCTCGTGTCCGCCGCTATGGTCTGCGCACTTACCGGTCCGTAAAGTCCAATGGCTAGGGTGCCAGCTGCGGCGGCCAAGAAGCCTCGCCGTGTCTGACGTATGGTGTTCATCGCATCCTCAATCCAAGTTCGGTGTTGCGGCTATCTGTAGCCAAGACGGCGCGAGTGTCCAGAAGCGATTGATAAAGAACCTGTTATCACGGTTTGGCAACCGGTTAGCGGGATGATCTGCCGCTCAGGTCAACCATTACCAAAAGCGGTTGGCTCGAAAAGGGCTGAGATCAATTGAGGGCTCTTCGCCATTCACCAGCTCACTGACCAGCGACGCGGTGCCCGCAGCCTGAGTAAGCCCCAGATGACCGTGGCCAAATGCGTAGATCACATCGCGCGAGCGCCTGGATGTACTGATGACCGGCAGAGTATCGGGCAGGGAAGGGCGGAACCCCATCCATTGCGTCCCGCCTTCCGTTTGCAGATCCGGAAGGAAGGACTTGGCTTTGGCAAGCAACACATCGGCGCGTTGGTAGTTGGGCGGCGCGGCAAGTCCGGCAAGTTCCACCGCACCGCCGACCCGTATGCCTGAACTCAGTTTCGTAATGACAAAGCCGTGGCCGCCAAAAGTGACCTGCATACGCAGGTCGAATTCGCTTTTGGGAAGAGTTGTGTTGTAACCGCGTTCCGTTTCGAGAGGAATTTTGTCGCCAAGCGACCGCGCGATCCTGTGCGACCACGCGCCGGCACAGATTATGACCTTGCCGGCCTTGAAGGTGCGACCGTCCTTGCACAAGATGTCGTTGTTGCCCTGTCCAGCGGAGACATCCACGACATCTGCAGTTTCGATCTTGCCACCGCGATTGCGAAATTCGTCGGCAATGGCCAGCGCAAAGTCCAGCGGGTCGGAGACGGAATACCACTCCGGTGTGAACGTTGCGGCAACAAAGCGCCTGTCGAGGCCCGGCTGAAATTCCGAGATAGCGTAGGTGCCGTGAACGTGTTCAAAAGGGATGTCGCACTGTTCGCGCGCGTCCCAAAAAGGCAGGGACGCCTCAAACTCTGCACGGCTTTCATAGACCTGCAAATTGCCGTCGCGCCGCAGCATGCTGCCGGTACCCGTCATCTTGAGAAAGGGCAGGAGTTCCTGTTTGGAATGAGCCATCAGCGCCGTCTGGGCATTGATGCTGTGACTGACCCGCCGGGGCCGGCAGGCAATCCAGAAGCGCAGCATCCACGGCGCGATGTTCATTGCGTATCTCGGCGGGATCGACAAAGGCCCGTCAGGATCAAGCAGCCAACGCGGCGCCTTGCGCATGATGCCGGGCGTCGCCAGTGGTATAATGTCGGAAAATGCGAATGCGCCGGCATTGCCGCGAGACGCCTCCGCGGCCGGACCCTTGCGGTCGAGCACCAGAACGGAATGTCCCTTTTGCTGCAGTGAAAAAGCTGTGGAAAGTCCTAATACACCTGCGCCGACAACAATAATGTCCGGCTGAGTCTCGCCTGCAATTGCCATTATCCGCCCAAAAAAACCGTCCCTCCGCCGCAGTTTGCGGAAGTCGGAGCAATATTCTCCTTCCGCGCGTCAAAATTGCGGCAAGTCAGGGCGGCTTGCTATCGCAGCTTTAATGGTGGCTTCGACATGTGCCCTGTGTTCGCCCGCCAGGGGCCGGCGCGGCATACGCACACGATCATTCGAGTCGATTGCAAACACTTCGGCCAATTTGATCTGCTGGACCAAAAAAGTGGATACATCCAGATCGAGCAAAGGCCTGAACCAGCGGTATATTTCGAGGGCTTCCTTGTAACGTTCCTGACGTACAAGCTCATAGATTGCCACCGTCTCCCTTGGGAATGCCACCACAAGACCGGCGATCCAGCCAACGGCGCCCACCGTCAGTGCTTCAAATGCGAGATTGTCGACACCAGTGAAAACAGCATAGCGATCGTCAAGTCTATTGAATATCTCGGTCGTGCGCCGGATGTCATCGGAACTTTCCTTGATGGCGACAAACCGGTCGTCATCTGCAAGTTCCTCCATCATATCCGGTGTAACATCAACACGATAACCGACACGGTTCGAGTAGATCATGACCGGTAGATCAGCCGCCGAGGCAATGGCCCGAAGGTTGGCGATCGTCTCATCGCGGCTGGTGTGATAGATCGGCGAGGGGACGATCATAATGCCGTCCGCACCGGCGACACCTGCTTTCGCTGCCAGTTCGCAGGCCTCGCGTGTTCCCGGTTCCGATATGGTCAAGAGAGCAGGCTTTTCTGCCGTTGCCTGTTTGCAGAGGCGAAGAACCTCCAGTCGCTCATCCTGGGAAAGCATGTTGCCTTCGCCCAGGGTCCCGCAGGCGACCAGCCCATGACAACCGGCTTGCATTTGAAGGTGGTAACAGCGCTCCATCTCTGTGTGATCGAGGCTGCCATCGTCGTTGAATTTTGTCGTTACTGCAGGAATGACCCCGTGCCACATAACAAATACCCTCCAAAGTCATGGCCGGCCGGCGGCCCAATATTTTCAACAAGATAACCTGTCGCCAGTGCGAATTACGCCTGAATGCGGCGCGTTCGGTTCAGACTTCAGAAGCCTGGACTGGCAGGATTTCCACAACAGAACTAGCAAAATTGGATCCAATATGCAATATGATGAAATGGCCTGCAATTAGTGCGCATGTGTTGCCTTGGAGAAGTTGCTGACTAGCCGGCAGCAAAGGACCTGGCGGCGTATCAACGGCATTGTTTGGTTGAGAGACAGAGGATGCAGGAGGAAGAGGAGCGGACGAAGCCGAGAGATCTGGACCAGCAGGCATCGCCGATTCAACCGCCCTGAACCGGCGCCGTCCCAAACATTTGCGAACGGTTGCCCGCTGTGTCAGCTACCGAATATGTCGCCCCCGTTGTGTCTCGTTTGGACTCTTGCGAGCTAGGAATCGGTAGGCCGCCACAGGTGTCTGTGTCGTCGCAGGAAACCTAGCAAAAATGGATCAGGGGAACAACACGATAATACTTGCCCGATCGTCCATTTTGCCAAGTATATTGAATAGCTGTGGTAAAATTCAGGGAGAAAACTGTTGAAACTGCGAGCAGTGGACATCGGTAAGACCGCATCGGCGGCTTCGATCGTCTTTGATTCACTCCGGCAGGCAATCATGAATGGCGAGCTCGCCGACGGCGAGCCGTTGCGGCAGGATGAAATTGCCGCACTATTCAACACCAGCAGAATACCGGTGCGCGAGGCGCTTACCCGCCTGGAGCAACAGGGACTGGTCGAAAGCCGCCGCTATCGTGGTGCAGTTGTCGCAGGCATTTCTGCAAGTGAGGCGGCTGAGATATTCGATTTCCGCTGCCTTTTGGAATGCGAGGTTGTTGCCGTTGCTGTTCCGAAGATGACGTCCCAATCGCTGCTGGAGGCGCGCCGGTATTTCCAGTCTTTTATGGATAGTGAAGAACCGATGGACTGGGGCGAACTCAATCGCCGCTTTCACTATGCGCTTTATCGCGACAGCGGGCTCGACTACCATCTCAGGGTGATCGACAACGCGCTTGATCGTGTTGAGCGGTTTCTTCGCGCTCAATTGTTGATGACCGAGGGTCTGGAGCAGGCCAACCGCGAGCATCTGCAAATCCTGACTGCATGTGAGCAGGGCGATGCAGTATTGGCCGCAGTTCTCACGCGCCAGCACATACAAGGTGCGAAACAGGCGTTGGTTGACTACCTGGAAACCCGGTAGCGATACTGCGCACCGTGCTGCTGCGTCAGAGCTTTTCTCCGGCTTCAATCAATGCGTTCCGGCACGGTGTCGAGAGCCGATTTGCATGTATCTTCAGGCAAAACAGGACATTGCCCTGACCTATCGGCAGATTGGGACACAGAACCCGGTAGTCGCGTGCGCAGGACCGGGCGGCCAGGCGCATCTCCTGGCGCAATGACATGGCCGGCCTGCCGGAAGCAGGAGCGGCGGCGGCTTTAGGCACTGCGGCGGTCGTTTTGGTTTCCTCGCTTGCAGCCTTGGCCGTTGAGGATTCTGTGGTTGTGGCGGCAGCTGTGCTCGTCGCTGTTGTACTGCTTCCGCCGGAGCCATGATCGACCGCTTCTACCGCCGATTTGCACGCTGGTGATAGCTTTGCCTCATGCTGTTCAAGGCAGATGAGTGCATCCATTCCACCCGTCGGCACACTCGCACAATTGGCGCGATAGTCGGAGACACAGCTGGACTTGATCGCCTGCTGCTGTGCCGGGGTCGGCGTCTGAGCCAACGAGGTTGTGGCTGAGGCAAGTGCCGCGCCCGTTGCGGTCAATATAGCGAAAACAAATATGCGCATTGGATCCTCTCCTCGATGAATTGTGCCGGTTTGTTTGCCCGCGCTTCAGAGCGAAGTCTTCCACGCGTTTGAGGCGCGACTTGGGCATCTTGCAGTATAAATCAGTTTAACCCGGAAATCGGCAAATAATAAAGCAGTCCCTTATCCCGCGTCCCTGCGCCTTTCAGGCGACGGCCGATAACTGGTCCTTCAGGGCATGATAATAATGTTCCGCTGCGCCGGCATCGGATTCAATGCGGTCAGACAGGCGCCGAAAGAGCAGGGGCACAAAACGGGTCGTCACTGCCCGCGCAAATCTGTGTACGCCGTTTGTCGCGGTAATCGCCGTCCAGATTTCCCTCCAGTGTGATGCCGGTCACGAAGAAGCCGTAGTCATGCGGACCGGCTTCACCTTCAAGCAGCGCCGTTCCGCTGCACATGGCAATCTCCGTTGTACCGATCACAACGGGCAGTTCCTCGAATTCGTACTCCGTATCGAACATGCGGCAATCCTATTTTATTGCTCAAGTCCGTTGGTGTGGCCGGCGACTGCCCACGGGCTTCGGCACCGGTTCGACGAGCGGTAAAAGAAGGACAGAATATACCAATATGGCATATTCGGAGCAATGCCATTTAACAATCGACACAGAGTGCCGGATTATTGCACGCGGCGACGGGTCTCGGACGGAAGTTCACCGAACTGATCTTTGTAGGATTGGGAAAAACGGCTCCAGTTCCAGAATCCGCCGCGGGCGGCCAGGTCGCCAATCGACTGGTCTGAAAGGGAAGCGGACAGCAGCATCCTGCGCACCTGATTGAGGCGGATTGTCCGCAAATACCGTGTCGGACTCATATCCTCACGCCTGGCAAAGGCAAGCTGGATTGCGCGTTCGCTGCAGCCGAGTTTTGAGCACAGCACAGAATAGTCGAGCTCCCCTTCAGGCCTCGAGAGCATCAATGTGCGCGCGTTTTCAAAAAGGACTGAATCCGCAATGCCGTCGTCGAGACATTTCAAATGTGCCGAGCGCCCGGTGCAGGGAAAACTGGGCAAGGATGATCGACAAAAACCGCTCGCCGACCGATATTGTATTGCCGCGGGTTGCATCTGCCGTATCGGCGGTCAACGCGGATTTCAATATTCCCATCGCACTGCCGCGCAGACTTTGCACCAGGTCCGGGGCGTCATGGATCGCAATACGACCAGTCAAATTCGATATCGGATCGGCCATGCCGGATTGGTCACTCCATTCGGACAAACGGTCTGTCTCGATGCAGATTGCCAGTATCGTGCCGTCCGGCGGGCTGATGACGTCGATTTCGATGCCCGGCGGCGTAACCAGCATGTTTGAACCGTCCAGGGTCACGCCATTGGCTTGAAACGGCTGATTGCCACCGACAACGAGACCGATATTGAGCACGTTCTGCGGACAGCCGACATGCTGCTCAAGCGCCTGGCTCGCCGTTTCCAGATGCAGCGACACGCCGCCTCCAAGAAAGGCTGAAACGAAGCGGCCCGAAAAGGCGCCGGACGATAGCTGAAAATATTCCTGGTCGTGGCCACTGAGCTGTTCCGACTGTGCGTCAAAATCCTCAAAACTCTGGTCAGAGATCTTCGGAGGCACTTCGTTTTGCGTGCAATCAGGAAGGTAAGTATCAGAAATAATGAAACCTTTCCGATGAGCGTTTGAGTATTGACCCGCGGTCAGCGGATAACGTCGGTTGTTTCAACAATTTATAATACCCCCATTGTTTCAGGAGACAATAAGGAGGAAATAATGAAAAGACGCACGTTACTCATGGGTGCGGCGGGCGGCTCCGGTGCGCTTCTTGCCGCCGGTCTCGGATCGGCAAATGCCCAGGCCACGGCAAAGACCGCCTTTGTGCTCGTGCATGGATCATGGCATGGCGGCTGGTGCTGGGGGCAGGTTGAACCCGTACTCAACGATGCCGGTTTCATGACCGTTGCCGTTGATCTTCCAGACCACGGATTGAATGCCCGATTGCCAGGGACCTTTGGCAGCCGTCCGCTCGATGCGGCTGCCTTTGCGACCGATCCGTCGCCGCTGGCCGGTATAACGATCGGTCAGTACGCACAAGGGGTCATCGAGGGTGCCGAGAGGGCAAGGGCAGCCGGCGCCGAAAAGGTCATTGCCGTAGGTCACTCCATGGGCGGCGTTCCGATCACATTTGCTGCCGCCGGATCACCGCAATTGTTTGATGGTCTGGTTTATGTGGCAGCCATTGCACCGACACCCGGCAAGCCGGCGGGTGCTTATCTTGAGCTCAAGGATCAGCATGAAAACGGCAAGCTTGGACCGGCTATCGTTGCCGATCCGGCTGTGATCGGAGCATTGCGGATCGATCCGCGGTCAACCGATCCGGCCTATCTGGAAAAGCTGAAAGTCGCCTTGGCCGCCGATGTCGACGACGCCCTGCTTGCGACCGTGCTGCACTTGCTGACCCCAGAAGCCCCGGTATCGATCTACGGCGAAAGCGCGACTTTTTTCTGATGGATTTGCCGGATTGAAGCGCACCTATATTCGCTGCATGCAGGATCAGACGGCGGTGCCGTCGACCGGGGCAGCCATTGTGGCTGACATGAATGCCGCCTGGCCATCTTCACCAACGGATCTGGTGGATATTGAAGCCTCGCATGAGGTCATGTTCGCCAAGCCGGTCGAACTTGCCAACCTGCTTGTCAAGGCGGCCTGACCGAAAATATGCGCATCTGGCATGCTCTGATCAGGATGCCAGATGTCCGGTCTTTACGTAAATCAGGCATCCTTCATCGGAAAAGGGCGTGTGTTCGGAAAGATGAGGGCTTCTGAGCCAGCTGCCTTTCGGATAGTCGCCGTGCTCGTCCTGAAACGTTCCTTCCAAAACGAGGATCTCTTCTCCGCCCCAGTGCCGGTGCCTGTTGAATTTGGTGCCTGGTTCCCATCGCACCAGCGCGACATTTTCAATGGCCGCCTGATGCAAAGGCAGGACAGTCAGCCCGACCGCGGATCCCGGAAGGAAGTCCTGCTCATGCGTGGCAATATGCTTTTGATCCTGGTCGGCGCTGTCGAACTGATGCAGTTTGACAAATATCGTGCAGCCCTCATCGGTGTGCGGCGTATGGCTTGTGCCGATCGGGTTTCGCACGTAGGAGCCTGCTGGAAAATTGCCGGTTTCGTCGGAAAAAACGCCTTCTAGAACAAGGAATTCCTCGCCGCCCCCGTGTGTGTGCGCATCGAAATGGGAATTGGGTGCGAACCGGACAATGGTCGTTGCGCGTGCCACCTCATCGCCAATGCGGTCGAGCATCATCCGATCGACACCGCTCGCCGGCGAACTGACCCACTCGTAGTCTTGCGGGCGAACGACAACCCTCTGGGAAAAATCGGAACGTATGCGCATGGATGTCTCCTGTCTAATTCCGGTTGACGAGCCGGCCTCTGAAGACGGTCGTTGCGTCGTCAAATCGCCTTGGGTCCCTGGCGGCGCGCGCGATCAACTGAGCGCCCTCGACCAGCGCCAGGCAGGCACTGGCTTCAGCATCTGCAGCGCCCGCGCCGCTGACCGATTTGTCCTGTAGAGCCTGCGTAAAAACGTTTTCAAGCCATGCAAGGCAGTCGCGGTGGAAGCCATCAAGTTCAGCCAGGACAGGATCCTGAAAACTGTCACGTCCGGTGCTGAAGGCAACACACAGACAAACCGCTTCGCCGCCAGAAAGGGCGCTGCGGTAGCTGTCCAGAAAAGCGCTGAGCCGCGCACCTGCCGTCTCATTCATCTCACAAATGGATTTCAGCGATAACGCAAAACTCTCCCGGTACCTGCTGATGAGCGCATGCGCCAGATCGGCTTTCGCCGGGAAATGATGGTGAATGCTGGCCTTGCGTATACCGACGGCGCGCGAAAGGTCGGCATAGCTGAATGCATCGAAGCCCCGTGTGCGGGCGGCGTGTTCGGCAGCATCAAGCAGAGCGGTTCGTGTTGTCACGTATTACCTACTAGTAGGTAGGTTCGGCGTTGTCAAGCGATTTGCAGATCAGGTGTAGCTCATGCCCTGGTGGTCTCGGCGATCAAAGTATCGCGTTTGGCATCGGACCTGCGAAACATAAACAGAGTCGCCAGCGCGCACAGTGCACATGACGCGCTGAAAAATATCACTGCCCGATAATCGAATGCGCTTGCGACGAGGCCCATGGCTACGCCGCCGATCGTGCCGCCGAGAAACAGGCTGTTCATGTACATGGACGTCGCCCGACCGATCCGGCCTCCGGAAAAGCTCTGCACAAAAGTGATCGCTACGCCGGCAAACTGCCCGTAATAAAGTCCCTCGAATGCCGCAGTCAAAACCATTTGCGGTACCGTTTTAACCTCCGCAATTGTAAGGAATGTCATCACCGCGATCGAGGCTGCAAGATAAAGGACGTTACGCTCTCCCCATCGTTTGGCGAGGTAGGTGGCGGTAAAGATGGCGGGCACTTCCACGAAGCAGTTTGTCGTCATTGACAAGCCAGGCGCAAAATAGGGCAGGCCGGCCTCCTGAATGAAGAACAACGGCATTGCGGACAGATAAAGCGAATTGGTGATTGAGAAAAACAGACAGGATGCTGCCTCCACAATCAACAGGCGATCCGAGCCTGCAGATCCGGCCTCGACCTTTTTCTGCTTCGGCGGCGATATGTAATCCCGCTGCACCGCAGATACCAGATTAGCAGCCAGATGCAGCCGATGCCGGCTGACATCAGCAATGTCGTGCTGAAACCCCAAATGCCGATGACCGTGAAGGAGAGGGCAGGCCCGACCATCCATCCGAGAGAAGAATGGATGCGAAGCCAGGAATTATAGACGACGACATCAAGCCCGGTGCGTTCGGAGTGGAGCCGACCGAACGTGAATGTAGTCGAAAGCGCAGTGTTAGAAAGGCCCAGGAACAGGGCGCCGCAAGTCACCAGCAGCATGTAGGAAGGAAACAGCGACAGGCTGAATGTTCCTGTCAGAAAGCACAGAATGGATATCAGCAGCAGCCGGCTGACATTGGTTCCCCGGTCAAGCCATTCGCCGAAAATGCGGTTGACTGCCAGCGTCAACACAGTCACGACCGCCGAATAAATGCTGATCTTCCAGGGTTGCTGTTCGAGCCCTTCGACGATGAACAATCCCATCATCGGCACCAGAGAGGATGCGGAAAGGCTTCCGACAAATACGAGGACCAATATGAGAACCGATTGGCTGTTCAGTCGGATCTTCATTCGCACGGTCTGGTCCTCAACGAACGGAACGGCTTCGGGAAAATTTCGGATGCACAATCGGTGGGTGTGGCGGCACATAGCGCGCACTTGCCGCATGCGTCAAGGCAACACTTGGCCGTTGCGGTGGCGAGATGTGTTTTTTCAGTGGGGAGGGGAAAGAGGCTTGCCCGCTTAGTGGTAGATTTCGAGCGCTTTCAGAAGCGCCTTGCCGAGTTCGACGCGCTGGTCTGCGTCCTCGGGCGACGTGATGTCGATCGTAAGCGCAAAGACATAAAGTCCGTCGTCCCGCTCGACCCAGCCGACCCACCAGCCGATCTGCGGTTTGGCAGCAAGGCTCCAGCCGCTTTTGCCAAAAAGTTTGCCCTGATCACCGGATTCCATCAGCAACATGTCACGAACGGTTGCCTGGTTCCTTGGCGACACGGCGAGCCGGCCCTCTGCGAGCCGGGTCACGAAATCGACCTGTTCGGTCGGGCTGATTGCCAGCGGACCGTCGAGCCAGAAGCGTTTGATATTATTGCCGGGTGTCAGGTTGCCGTATCCGAGCTTTTCCAGCCATAGCCGATAGGATTCAAAGCCGACGCGTCTGGCGAGTTCCTGATAGACAGGAACGTTGGATATCTTGATGGCGTCCCGCATCGACATGTCCTGTTCCCACGCCTTTATCGGCTGCGGTTTGCCGCCATAGGGAATGACTTTGTTTTCATCCTCGACAACGCCTGTTTCAAGCGCAATCAGGCTGTTGGCGATTTTGAACGTCGAGGCCGGATAGCGGCGTTTGTCGATGCGCTCGCGATAGACGGCGTGATAGCGGTCGTTGTCGACATCAAGCAGAACAAATGCGCCTTCGACACCGTGCCGGCTAAAGAGTTCTTCGAGCTCCGGGTGATCGGCAATTTCCGAGGCGTCAGCATTCCGTCCGGTCGAAGTGACGGCCAGGAAAAAACAAATCAGAACGACAAGACCTCGGGTCGGCAGGTTTTGCAGCATAGGCTCCTCGCGCGTGAATCATGAAGCGGCGATGCCATGCATATAAACCCTTTGTGACAATAGTTGCGCCTTATCCCGATTGTGTGTGATCGCAGAACCCGATTGGATTGCCCATGGTTTTACAACCGCATAGTCTCGAACAACGGACAGAACCGTCTGAACAGTCGGTGGTGATTCGTGTCGGGGCGACACCATTTGATCCATGAGGACGAGTTATGAAAAAAACGATTGTACTGGCAGTGGCGATGCTTGTGGTTTCGGGCGCATCCTTTGCCGGTGAAACACCATCCGCGAAGGATGCCAATGTCTATTTCATCAATCTGCAGGACGGTGACACTGTCAAATCCCCGGTCAAGGTCGTTTTCGGACTGTCAGGTATGGGTGTAGCACCCGCCGGCACCGAAAAGGAAAACACCGGTCACCACCACCTCTACGTCGACCGCCCGCCGCTCGGTGAAGGCGAAGATGGCGCGGACGAGGTCGACTACAACATCCCGGCAGATGAAAACCATGTGCATTTTGGCGGCGGCCAGACTGAAACCGTATTGGATCTGCCCCTGGGCAAGCACACGTTGCAGCTGGTGCTTGGCGACAAGGATCACATTCCGCACAACAGGCCGGTCGTCTCCGAGGTGATTACGATCACCGTCGAATAAAAACCGGCATGGCCGGGTGTGGCGCCCGGCCAATTTCACCGCAGGGGTTGTTGTATCGCCAGCGCCTTGTCCAGGATCCCATCCCTGCCGTAAACATCGCGTCGGTAGTGCACCGAACCGTCCTTGTTGACCCAAGCCGTCAGGTAGACAAGGTGCACGGGAAGCGGATTCTCCAACTTGACGATCCGCCGCTTGCCGGAATTGACGATCGCGTCGATTTCGGCACGCGACATGCCCTGAGTGCCAAGAATGACTTCAGCCATTTTCATTGGATTTTCAACCCGGATGCACCCGTGGCTGAAAAAGCGCGACGCTTTTTTGAAGTTGGACTTTGACGGCGTGTCGTGAAGATAGATGTTGAAGCGGTTCGGGAACATGAACTTGACCCGACCCAAGGCATTTTTCGGCCCCGAATCCTGGCGCAGCCTTACCGGAAAATTAGCCCGTGAATAACTCCGCCAAGGAACATTGCCCGGATTGACGACTCGGCCATTTATCAGCGGCCGTATATTCTGGTACTGAAGTGCATAGGAATTGGCCTTCAGCTTGGGCAGGTATTCCTTAGTCGCGATGGAATAGGGCACATTCCAGTATGGATTGAACTCGAGATATTCCATTTCGTCGGTGAATACCGGTGTGCGGTGATAGGGTTTGCCGACCTGTGTGACGGCGGCATGGATCGTTTTTTCATCGACAACGAATTTGACCACCTGATCCGCCAGATTGACGAACACATAGGTATCGCCAAAGTCGGCCTGCATCCAGCGGCGGCGTTCCAGATTGAGTTCGACCTGCCTGATCCGTTCATCGATGGTGGCGTTGAGCTGCTCCAGCGTTGCCGGACCGATCACGCCGTCCGGCTCAAGACCGGTGCGGGTCTGGAACTGTTCAAGCGCGATGACAAGCGCGCCATCATAGACATCACCGGTGTGGGTATTGGGCAGCAAATCCTTCGATTCGATCAGTCTTTGCCGCAGCGCTGCAACCCGTGGATCGGTCATCTCTGGTTTCAGCGCTTTTCCGCCGGGAACCTGTGTCCATCCGCCAGCGGCGCGCACCACGAACAGATGTTTGAGGTGGTTTTTCAGGCGCTCATAACGGTCGGTGTTGGGGGCAAACCCGATCAATGCCTCCAGTGGATCATCTGCATCGGCAATCTGTTGCAGCAGAACATCCGCGGCAATTTCCTCCGGATAAAGAACCAGCTCGCGATTGACCTCATTGGGTGAGACCCGTCCACGGCGCAGATGCTGCCCGTAGAGCGTGACCGCATAGGAAAGTGAGACCTCGAAATCTGCAAGTCCGGCTTCACCGTCCTTTTGAAGTTTGGGAAACAGGAGATCGGCCTCATATTCGGCAGGCAGCAGGCCGTCCTCATGCGCATTGAGAAGCGCGAATATAACTTTCTTGGCGCCGTTGGTGGCTTTTCCGTGTTTGATCCAGATCGGCGCGTAGTCGCGCCGATCATACCATAGAGCGATCCGTTCCGATCGCCGTGTGTCGGAAACCAGCCGGTTCTCCGACAGGTTCAGACGAGCCTGCATCTCGAAGTACCAAAGTGGATCGTCGGTTCTCTCGATACCGCCATCGTCCGCCGGCACGGGCTGCGCCTCGTCGCCGGTTGAAGCAGTTTGCGCCATCCCGGCAAGCGGTAGAAGCGCCAGCCAAATTGCCAAACCACAGGATTGAAGTGTTCTCCTCACAACAGCCTCCCTCCGGTCTGACGCGTCGCCTTTTGACGTCTACAGCCCCGGAAAATTATCCCTGCGTAAAGCGACACCATTGCGTGCGGCATGTCAATCGGCAAACCATACAGCCGGCCGGACATGCACAAAGATTTGAAAACATGCGAGGATTTTGCGATTACCGGATTCCTGCCAGGATTTTTACCAGGTTGACGAGATCGTTTGGTCCGATGATGGAGATTCGCAGCATCGACGGCGTGCCATTGAATGTCCCGACCTCGGCCGCCTGATAGGCAAAACCGGCATTGGCAAGCTTTCGGGGCAGGGAAGTCAGTCTGCGGTCCCTGTTGAAACGTTCAATCGCCTGGTAATACAGGTCCTGCAAAACCCGGTCGCCACCGATCGATGTCACCAGATCGCCGATGCCGTCGATCTGCAGTGACCCAGGTTCCAGAAAGAGGCGGCCGTTGCGAACCGTCGGTTGGGCGCCGGCGACAATCCGGGCATCTTCACCACCAAGGCGGGTTTTAAGGATCGTGCAGACCCAGACTTCGGCGCTGACGAGGGCTGTGATGACGAGGGTCGATCCGGCCACGCCGACATTCGTTTCGGGCACATTGATGCGCAACTCGCAGGCGCTGATTTTTTCGTCCGCCAGGAACTGCAGTTGGTCGCGCATGATCGGGGCGAGGTCTTGGGTTCTTGCATAGGCGTGCAGGAGGATCGATTCAGCGTTGTCGCCCGCCGTTTCGGCGTACAGCGCAACCGGGATCGTGATGACTTTTCCATTCAGCCGGACAGGTACCGGCCCTTGATATAGCGGCTCGGCTTGCGCGAACACGTGAACGCACAACACCGGGATTGCGAGTACAATCACCGCCAACCGCAACAAACACATGTATCCTCTCCCTCGGCCTGCACCGACATTATGCTATAAATACAGCAAATTAGAAGCTATGCCACGATCACAACTCGATACAGCGTGTTAAGTGCCATACGGAGAAGCGACAGCCGCTCATTATCCCGCAATCGGCGGCAGGTCGCGCTCGAGTTTTTCTCTGAGATGCGCATGCTGGGACGGCAGCTTCAGTGCCTCGCCGAGATGGGCCGTGTCCTCATCCCTGTCAAAGCCCGGTTCATCTGTTGCAACCTCGAAGAATATCCCGCCGGGAGTGCGGAAATAGATGGCCCAGAAATAATCACGGTCGATGACGGGGGTGACGGAGTATCCTGTGTCGACAAGCGCCTCGCGTACATCCAGTTGCGCCTGCCGGTCCTTGACCGAAAAGGCGATGTGATGAACCGATCCTGATCCCTGTTCGGCATCGTTCGCTGTCGGCATGGATGAAATGTCGATGATGTCGGCACCATTGCCGCCGGCAATGCGAAAGCGTTGATGGTTGCTTTCGTTTTCCGCCAGTTCATAGCCCATGAATCGGAGGAGTTCGGCTGTTGCATCCGCATCCTTCACGCGAAATGTCGCTGAATGAAAGCCGCGCAGCGCAAAGTCGTTTCCGATATCCGAGCCGGCCCAGGGCGCACGCGCATCGCCGGGCTGTTCGACCAGCGCAAATCCGTCGCCATCCGACCCCCTGAACCCGAGCCGCGTCTCGCCGAACCGGACAGTTTTAGTCAGCTCCTCAATGCCGAGACCCTCAAGCCGATCCTCCCAATAGGGCAGTGAACCCTCCGGCACGGAAAAGACGCTGGTACCGACCTCGCCGGTGCCTGCATGTCCCTTGGAAATGTCCGGGATCGGAAAATAGGTCATGACGCTTCCGGGCGTTCCGATCTCGTCGCCATAATAAAGGTGATAGACATCCGGCCGATCGAAATTGACCGTCTTCTTGACCCGGCGAAGGCCAAGGACCTCGGTGAAGAAGCCATTGTTTTCCTGAGCATCGCTTGCCAGCGACGTGATGTGGTGCAGGCCCTGGATTTGTTTGATCATGCTCCATACTACACTGGGCATTCTAATGCTCAAACGCCGAACGGCTCGAAAACCACTATAGCTGTTATGGCGTTGCCGCGACTGGCCGCCAAACTGAAGGACTTCAAATTTGAAACGTTTCTGATCTTATAGGCGGTCCCGAGTGAATATTTGCTCCTGCAATTCCCGGCCCCACTGGTCGCCGGTGTATTCTTCAGCGAGAACGAAGCCATTCTTCTCATAGAGAGCCCGGGCAACATCGAGGCCCTTGTATGTCCATAGTTTGATGCGTTCAAACCCATGCCGGTCGCTATGGTCCATCGCTTCTCGTATCAAACGGCTGCCGATACCGCTGCCGCGTCCGCCGTCCTCAACCAGGAACCAGCGCAGATGGGCCGTATCGCCGCCGAGACTTTCACCGTCAATCGCAATCGAGCCGACGATCCGGCCCGAGCTTCTGGCGGTCCAGATCTGGTTGACCGGATTGTCCAGCCGCGTGGCGAATTCCGCCAGACCGCCGGCAACCTTTGCTTCGAACGGAGCGCCAAATCCGTCGAGCTTGTGATAGGCAAGACCGTGCATTTTGGCGACGTGCCCGATGAGGCCCGGTTCGTATCCGGTCTCGACAGTTGCCATTCTATAAGAATGCGCCGCGCCACTGCCTTTTCTTGCGGCTTTGAGGGCGTGAGCATAGGTCGACAGGCCGGTGGCGATTGTGTCGCGGGTTGCGTGGGGCAGGGGGGTGATTGCACCCGTCACCCGGTTCACCGCAAACCGGTTGATCGCCGCGAGCGTCCGTTTTCCCTTTGTCGTCAGTCTCAGCTGTTTGATTCTGCCGTCATGGCGGGCCACGACCTCACGGATTTCGTTGCGCTCGATCAGCGACCGGACCAGCCGGCTGACGGTCGACTTTTCCAGAAGAAGCGTCTCCGAGAGATGTTTTGCGGTGACATCTTCCCTGTCGCCGATTTCCAGTAGCGCATGAACGCCGGACGGTGACAGATCGGATTCCGCCAGATTGCGTCCCATGAAACCGAGCTCCCGCACCAGGGTGCGGGAGGCTGAACGGATCGTTTCAATGTGTTCAGGGTTGGCTGTTGTCATAATAGTTGTATCATACAACCATTATTCAGATTTGGAAACCCGCAATCATGGCGAACAGGTTCATACCGTGCACACCTATGCCGCTGAGGCCGTGTTGGCGGGGCTTCTGTCACCACCGCTGTGTCTATCAGCGTCACTGGAAACGGCGGTGTCTCGCATGAGACGCCATCCGATCCGCTGCGACGGTATTTCGGGATGCCATCCTGTCGCGTCGCGGAACCGGGCGTTCGAAATGCGCTGGCTGCGGGAAAGCATGCGGCGCAGATCCGCCGGAACGGCCGTGTGCAGTAATATGCGCGGCAGCTTGAACAAGCGTTTGCGGTCGACGGCAACGCCAGTGCATCCAGAGCCTCTTGTTGAGTGCTCGGAATGTCCTCGACGACGTCATAGGTGCCGCTCGGTGCGCGTTCGAGCGCATCGATGACCGCATGGGCCGCATCATCGATCCAGATCATTGATTTATAAGTGTCACCTGAGGCAACCGGCATCGCCATGCCTTTGTGGACCATCCCCATGGTTTGTATACTGTCGGGTGACGCGGGACCGTAAAAGGAACCGAACCGCAAAACGATCCCCTTCCGATCGGGCGAGCCTTCTGCAAACATCCTCACATCGTTTTCAGCTGCCAGCGTCGACAGGTGAACCGCGCATGGCTCGATCGTTGCGGTTTCGGCGGAAATCCAGTCCTGGCCACCATCGCCGTAGAAAAGCGAAATGCTCGGGTAGATAAGCGTTCGCACACTCGGCGCGGACCGTATGGCTTCGACGATGAAGCGTGTGCCTTTAGGCCTGATCCGGTCATTTTCCTCCCAGATGTTCCGGTTTTTAAGCTGCGAAACACCGGGAATTCTGGTCGCCAGATGCAGCACCGCATCGCAGTTGCGAAGCGCCGTTGCCAGCGACATCGGCTCGTAGAGGTCGACAGCAAGCGGAACGGCGCCGGCATGAATGAGTTGATCACGGTTCGTCGCAGAGCGGCTCAGCGCCCGCACCTCGTGACCATTTCGAATGAGTTGTTCGACAACCGGTCTGCCAAGCACGCCGGTCGCACCCGTTACAAAAACAATCATGATTTCGGCATCCTCATATTTTGTTCGACCCATTCAATGCCTATCGGCAAAATTCGGGGATCGGCTCCCGCAATGAAATCTTCGGTAATGTCGTTTAGGTTTTCCTTCGCCAGGGCTTTGCGATAGGCATTTTCCGCACGCAGCATGGCGCGATTGACGCCGCAGCGGCGCGGATAGGCACTGTCTTCAAGTTTGCACGGGCCGCGACGGCGGATTTCTGTGCAGCGAAATGCGGGTCGTTTTCCTTCGACGGCTTCGACGATATCGAGCAGGGAGATTTTGTCCGGAGTGCGTGCCAGGCGGTATCCGCCCTTGGGTCCGGGCACCGAAGACAATATTCCGTTCGTAACCAACGCCTTGAGATTTTTCAGCAGATAGCTCTCGGGAACACCGTGGAATTCGGCAAGGGCCTTTCCGGACAGCGTTGCACCCGGCGGCAGGCCACCAAGAACCATGGCGCAGTGAACAGCCCATTCGACACCATCGCTCAGCTTCATCTTGTTCTCCCAATCATAGATAAAATATGTCATGGATAAAAAGTATCAATGATAGGAATATTAATTCCGTTGCCGGTGGCACAATGATCTCGATTGCATGTGAGTTGGTTCGGTCTAGTCCGTTTCCGGCACGAAATGCATGACGATAGCCGGGCACTCGGATGTCGTCCGTTTCTCAACGCGAACAAAGCCTGCCTTGTGGTAGGCGCGGCGTGCACGGGCATTATCTGGCTCAGGATCGATCACAACAGCAAAGGCGCCATTGTCCAGCGGCAACCGGGCCATGGCGCGCAGGTAGCCCGAACCATGGCCCGCATTGATCATCTCCGGTTCTCCGATAAAGGTGTCGATGGCCCGTGTGCTGGGCGGCAGGTGTGCTAGTTGTGGTGTCTCATGAGGTTGTTCAGGTCTAATCCCACTCGGCTGATGGGTGTTTGTCTTTTTATCCCGGCATGCGGGCGATGCCAATTGTAGTGGTGCAGCCAGACGGGCAGTTCGTCCTTTGTGTGTTGTGAGT
>JAAEOH010000246.1 GCA_024244645.1 Hyphomicrobiales bacterium | reverse complement strand
TCTAGTGAGGATGGAGACGATTTCCTGAACCGGCTGCAAGGAAGGCGCATCCTCCAACACAGGGAGATTCTGCGGCGATGTTCTGATCCGCGGTCCCACCCCTAATATCTGCTTGATCTGTGAGCGCGGAACGGGTCGGGCCTTGATCTGGATTGCAATCGCCTCGAACATACCGATCTGGGTGTTGTACGCCTCCTCGCGCTTCGCGTAGGTGGCTGACGAAACACCCGACGACACTGTCGCGAAGAGGATAAGCGTTTGTTCGTTTGCCTTGGTCAGGCCGTCGATTATTGACTTATCGTAATCTGGCGCCAGTTTGATCGCGCAGCCGGATAGAACCATCAGAGTCGCGAGAATCGTGAACCACTGAAAGCTGGCCTTCGCCGGAGACCGAATGGTCTCGTCTCGCATTGACATTCGCATGGTCGCCCCCCCCTATTGCTCTTCGAATTCATCACTCCAAATGTGAATTATGAAGGCCCTGGCTGACCCAAAGTCTCCACTCTCATGTTCCCGCTCACATCCGCGGATATCACAATTGTTCGGTCCCAACCTGTTCCGTACACGGCGTCACGCATCTCGTAGTCGAAGAAATCCTTCACTCGAGAGGCTACACGAACCCATGATCGCTCAGCTCGAGGGCGCTCGATCCATCGGTCCAGCATTTCGACGATACTTCTCCTAGGATGGCCGTACTGCCAGGCCGTCCAAGAGCGCCGATCAGCTGCCGGCCCCATCGAAAATACTGCGATAGCTGGTGTCATAGACTTCACCATCGAGTCTGTCGTGCCGTTGCGTGATCCGTGGTGCCCGACCTGATAAACGTCTACGTCGAGCAGATCCGTACCGTCGTAGTATTCCACCAGCGTCTCGATAGCGGCTTCTTCCAAATCGCCGGTGAAGAGAAACGAGGTCTCCCCATAATCGATGCGAACGACCAGACTTTTGTTGTTGCCATCTTCAAACTCGCCGTGAGCCCAGCCAGGATTCTCCTCATAGGGCCCGGCCAGTATTCGGATTTGAGGATCAACATCACTGCAATCGATTGGATCGATGGTCTCGTCCGCAAGTCCAGATGTCCGAGGGAGAGGCAATATCTCGCTCTGCGAAACGATATGGTCTTTGATCTGCCTTCCGTCGTCGTTAGCGTGGTCTCGCATCCAGCGCGCTGCTTCTTTGCCCGAGCCGTTGTACTCGCCATTGTGGACGTAGTTTTTAATCGCGATATCAGAATCCTCAACGATCGCTTTCAGCGCCCGATTGTGATCGACATGGGTGTGAGTGACGAATATCGTATCGAGCGTGCTTTCCAGATCCGTCCGACGGTCAAAGAAATTCTTCAGGTAGCTGGCCAATTCTTTGGTGGTGCTGTTGTTCTGTCCGCCGGCATCAATCAGCACTGCCCCACAGGGGAACTCCAATAGAGCGGCGTCACCCTGATCGACATCGATGAAATGCACTTTGATGATGCTCTCAGCGGTCAAATCAGGCCCGTCAGTCGAACCGCCCCCGTGGCGAACCAAGTTTGGGTGCACTCCTGGGTATCGACGGACAAAGGATCGGTAGATCCATCCCGACCTGTTGGAGGTGGGAGCAAGGGTTTGATAATATCCGCGGGATTGTAGTCCGTCATCGAGCAGTTGAAGCTTAGTCCCGACCGCAGGTGACTCAATGTTTCTTGAATTGCGTCGGGGCTGTTCCTTGATGGACACAGTACGTCGAACTTCCAGATAGTCAGCGGACGCCGGAGGGACAAAATAGAAGGCAGCAAACACCACCAGCGCAATCACATACCACCTTGGCAATTGTGAAAACCAGGGCATCATTTCGCACCGGCGCTGCTGCTGCGTCTTGCACAGCCTTCTGAGCCTTGGCCGCCTGGCTCTGCACGCCCATCAGATCAACAAATAGCTTCATCGAAGCTTTGCTTCCGCCCGCGATCACACCTGCTGTCAGGATTTCACCGAAAAGCGTCACCTCTCCCGATTTCAAAATGACCGACACGAGATCAAGTGGCCAATAGATGCAAACCGCCAATGAAAGGCCAAAAGCGATTGGTTCTTTGTGGAGTTGGAGTTCTCCCGGTTTGATGGACACTTTTCAGTTTATGAAGGAGAGTGTTTTTCATGCCGAGAACAAGAAACCCGTACCCGACGGAATTCAGGGATCAGATTATTGCGTTGGCGAAGTCCGGGCGCAGTATCGAGAGTTTGGCGCGGGAGTTCGAACCCTGCGTCGCCACGATCCATGGCTGGGTTAAACAAGCCGGACTTGATGATGGAGATCGTCCCAACACATGTTGCCGGTGTAGCTATTCTCGCGGGGATCAAAGAGGGCTGGGAAAAGAAGTAGCGGCAGATCTACAAAACAAGGTCAATATCAGCCGCCAACATTTCGATTTCTCTATTGTATAAAAGTCGAACGTCTATAAGTTGCACCCTGTCTTTGTCTTTGTTCTTTATGGCGTCAATTGCTTTACGAACCGAAGCGCCAGGTATTTCAAATAGCGCAACGCTTTCATCCTCATTATCCAGCGCCATAAGACTTGCGGCGGAAAATCTCTTTTTCGCATCGCGCAGATGGCTAAACAAAAAGGTATAGACATGCTCACGCCCATGAAAGATCTGCCAAGCGGAGTCATCGGATTCTCGGCCGAAGGCACCGTGACCGGCGAGGACTACGAGACAGTCCTCATTCCGACGTTGGAGAATGCCCTCAAAGAAGGTGACAAAATTCACTTGCTCTTATACCTCGGCCCCGAATTCAAGACCTACGCCCCGGGTGCGCTTTGGGACGATTCACGGTTCGGCGTGCGGCATTTTTTCGATTTCGAAAGAATCGCCTGCGTGACCGACAATGAACTCTTCACCGCGATGTTCAAGGGCCTCGGCTTTCTGATGCCAGCGACAATGCGGGCGTTTCCTGTCAACGAGCTCGAAGCGGCCAAGGCATGGCTTGCCGAATGACGCCGCGAGCCGCTCGGTGAACCTCCCGGCGCGCTCCTCGACCGGCTCACGCATCATGTTCATATTCTGGAGATGAACGGCGACAGCTTCCGCCTCAAGCAAAGCCGCAAGGGCTAACAAAGAATAATCCGCAACCGCCTTAAGCCCAGCCTGACCACAGCCCCGCACAGCTCCGTCGCTATATGGGGCATTCCGCAGAGCGGGGCCAATGGACAACCTTCCGCAACACCGCAATTGGTACATATTTACGCCGGCGATTGGTGTGATTTTGCTCCGGCGTTGACAATTGTGCGAGTCCTGCGATCCGATTGAAACCGGTCGCTTAACGGCGCTGATCAGTTAGGCTCCTGATAGGCGTGGGCATTCATTCAAGACGCGCTGCGGTGGTTTTCCGAATTCAGTTTGTGACGGGCATGAGCTGCAACAACAGTGGTTTGATCCGTGCACTTTCAAGGGAACTTCTTGATAACTTAGCCGAGCTGGTTTTCCGAGCGCTTCCGAATGGCCAGAACCTCATCCTCGGGGATGCCCAGCCACCGCAGAAAGGAATGGTGTGCTTGCGGTGCATTGCGCTCGAATGCCTCATGCCAGTGTCGCCTATCCATTTCGCTCATGCCTGAGGCTTCAAGAATTTGTACCCAGGTATCCCCATCAATGGCGACGCTCGCATCAGTATCGCCAAATATTCGCATGAGGCCCATAATTGCCCGTTGCTGTATCCGCAATTCGGCAATCTGATTGTCCAGCTCGGTTAGTCGATTTCGGAAAATGCCCGCATCGGATGTTCGTGGATTGTCAATCAAATTGCGGATATCGCGCAATGTAAGTCCCGCGTTCTTGTAACCGCGGATCTCCCGTAGCCGGGAGGCCGCATCCTCATCGTAAAGCCGGTATCCGGATGGCGAACGGGTTGAAGGGTGCAAGAGTCCGATGCGGTCATAGTAGAGCAATGTCGCTCGCGATATACCGAATTTTTCTGCCAGCTTGCGTATCGTGATCACCTAATCTCACTCCTCTTCGCTAACCCAGCGACCGCCGCGGTTATCGCGACCGCTGCGGCGAGCGCAATCACAGCCCTAAGTGCCGAAGATTGCGATACGCCTTGCTGAACAAGTCCATCCAGCAAGAGCCCCGTCATCGCCATTCCAATCGGAAAACTGCTGCCGCCAATGGCTTGTGCCGTACCCATGATGCCGCCGCGTTCTGCCTCTGGTGAGACGAGTTGCAGCTCCGTCATGAGGTTCACGATGACAACACCAATCCCCACTCCAATTCCCAGCAATGCAATCACGGCGGCAACTATGGAAGACGTGGATGCGAGCAGAACAAAGAGCAATCCAACCGTTCCGGCAGCAATTCCGATCCGGCGAAACCGATCTCGTGGCGGCTTTTGCACGCCCGCGACAACGAACCCGAACATGATGCCGATCGTGTAGATTGCCATGAACACTCCAAACCAAGCGTCTGCGATCAGTAGGATGTGTTCTGCATAGTAGGGCAACAGGATTGGCAAACAGGAAAGGCACAGATGGAAGGCTGCGATGAGCAGGAGCAAGGCTCTCGTCTCGGGCTCACGCCAAACCTGCACCACCATGCTCAGTGTTTCTTTGAGCAAAGACTTTCTCGGGTGCTCAACCGCTTGGTTCTTGGTTTTCTTGGGGACCCTGATCCAGATTTCGGAGAATGCCGAACCAAAGTAGGACAGTGCGTTGACAAGAAAGGTGCCACTGACGCCAAGCAAGGCGAAGAGCAAACCGCCGAGTCCCTGCCCCAATGCTTGGCCACCAATCCGGCTGAACTGAAGGGCCGCGTTGCCTTTCTCCAGGTTCTCTTCTGCAACAAGAGACGGTATCAGAGAAGCTACTGCTGGACCGAAGCAGGCTGATGAAAGACCAAGTAACGCATTGCCAATGCACAGCGCCGTGATTGCCGCCAATGGTCCAATGCCGCTCAGGATCGCAATAAGCACAAATCCAACCGTCAGCGCGCTGACAAAATCCGAGAGAATAATGACACGTAGGCGACCATATCGATCCGCAATCCTTCCCCCGAACGGAGCCAGAAGTGCTTCCGGCAATCCTGATAGCAACATGGCCAATCCCATGATGGCCGCCGATCCGGTAAGCTCCTTGATCCATAGGAGCATTGCGACGTCATAAATCAGGCTGCCAAGATTGGTGACAAACTGCCCCTGCATTAGCAACAGCAGGTTTCGAATGCTTTTCACACGTAACACAGTTCGTGAGCTCCAAGCCAATTGGGTATGAGTTGGAGACGTCGTATAGAGTGTGAAGCAATAGACAGGTCAAGTGGGATTAGTAGGCAAAGACGTGTTTCGACGATATGTCGCCTTCAAGCGGCGGTGTGCCGATCACACGGGCGGTTTGTAATTCCATGGCAGGAGTTCAGCGATGCGGCTTTGCTTGTGGCCATTGACGATAGCTTTGAGGGTTTGTGTCAGGTAGATGTGCGGCTCGACATTATTGAGTTTACAGGTCTCAATCAGCGAAGCGATCATGCCCCAGTTTTCAGCGCCGGCATCATGACCGGCGAAGAGAGCGTTTTTCCGGTTCAGGGCAATTGGACGGATGGTTCGCTCGATGGTGTTGTTGTCGATCTCGACGCGGCCGTCGGTCAGGAACAGGCATAGCCCGTCCCAGTATTTGGCGATGTATTTCAGCGCCTCGCCGAGAGGTGATTTCCCCGAGCCACGAGCACGTTGCTGGATGAGCCAGGCTTCGAACTCGGCGATCTTCGGAACTGAGCGGTGCTGCCGAGCCGCCAGCCGTGCGTCTGACGTCATACCGCGTAAATCGGCCTCGATCCGGTAGAGTTCGGCGATCTGTTTGAGACCGTCCTCGGCGATTGGGGCGGTGCTGTTTTTGGCGACGTCATGGAGCTTGCGGCGGGCATGCGCCCAGCAATAGGCAAGCCGAATCGGTTGGCCCGTTCGCTCGGGCCGAATCAGGCGGTTGTATCCGGCATAGCCATCCACCTGCAGGATGCCTGTGAAGCCCTCCAGAATATCTTCGGCATATTGCCCGCTGCGCCCGGGCGCATAGGTAAAGGCGACGCCAGGCGGATCGTCTCCGCCAAAGGGACGGTCGTCACGCGCCAGTGCCCAGAAGTATCCGGTTTTGGTCTTGCGCTTGCCCGGATCCAGAACCGGTGCGCGGGTCTCATCCATCAAGAGTTTAGGCGAGCGCATCAGATCGGCAATCAACGCGTCGAACACGGGGCGCAGTTCGAAGGCTGCTTGCCCACCCAGGCCGCCAGCGTCGAGCGGTCCAGATCAATGCCCTGGCGGCTGTATATCTGCGCCTGGCGGTAAAGCGGCAAATGGTCCGCGTATTTGGAGACAATCACATGGGCCACTGTCGCCTCGGTCTGTATCCCGCCCGGGATCAGACATGCCGGTGCCGTTGCCTGCACGATCCTATCCTCGCAGGAGTGACAGGCGTATTTTGGACGCCGGGTAACAATCATCCGGAACTGAGCCGGGATCACATCGAGGCGTTCGCTGACATCTTCACCGATGACATGGCGCTCAGTCCCGCAGCCGCATCGTGTCTGTTCGGGCTCGATGAACTCTTCGATCCGTGGCAGATGTTTGGGAAGCGACCCGCGATTGGCCTTGCGGGGCTTGGATATCCGTGTCGGGGTGACCAGCGAATTGGTTTCGCCTTCGGCCTCAATCAGGGCGATACCCGTCTCGATATCCTCCAGCGCCAGTTCGGTTTGATCAGGGTCGATCTTCTCGGACCTGCGCCCAAACATGGCCTGCCTGAAGGCTGCGACCAGGACCTCCAGCCGTGCGTTTTGCTCGCTCTGGGCCACGATGATGGCCTTCAGGGCGTCAATGTCATTTGGAAGGTTTGCCGTCGCAATCATGCGGTTGGTCTATCAAATTCAACCTATGGGCGCCTTCCAAAAATACCGCCTGATTCACTCTGTCGCAGCAGGTGGACGGGCAGTGATTGCCCGCACTTTGCGCCAGTCCAAACCGGCAAACAGAGCCTCGAACTGGGCATTGTTGAGCTTCATCACACCGTCGCGGATAGCAGGCCAGGTGAACACATGATCTTCAAGCCGCTTAAAGGTCATCACCAGCCCCGTGCCGTCCCAATACAACAGCTTGAGCCGGTCAGCCCGTTTCGAGCGGAACAAAAACACAGTGCCCGTAAACGGGTCGTTACGCAGGGCGTTCTTCACCAGTGCCGCCAGCTCGTCATGTCCTTTGCGGAAATCGACGGGCTTTGAGGCCACAACAATCCGTACCCGGTTGGATGGGAAGATCATGCGGCAGTATTCAGGGCATGAGCAATCTCGGCAATCCTCTGTGCCGGCGTCGCGGCATCCAGCCGAACGGCAACATCGCCCAGGTTCACATCCAGTGTGCCGCCCACTGACGCCGCGGGCAGCGATGCAACGGCCTCCTGCTGAACGATAACCGATGCAAATTCCGCTTCATGACAAACAGCAGGAAGGAATAATTTGCCTTACCGGGCCTTCCGCCGCCAATCGGACAGATGATTGGGCCGAAGATCATAGCGCCGTGCAACCGCATTGACAGAAGCACCATCCTCCAGCGTTTCCGCCACAATCTGTGGCTTTAACGCATCCGGCCAACGACGGTTCCCTCTGGGACCCAGAACAAAGTCGACCTCACTTTGTAGCTCCGTTGAGACTCCCATCGAGAAACTCCTTACCAATTCACCGAAAAGGCTTCTCTCGCAGATCAGTGGACGAACTGGAAAGTGGGGTCAGCGAACCGCTTACGATGAGTCTGAAATCCTCTCTTATCAAATCACCTCAAAATGTCCCATTGGCGCTGAAGTCAGACACCCAACCTTGGAATCAATCCATCGTAATATCACCGTCAAAAATCGATCCGGGTCTGCGGGTGGTTGCACAATTGTTTCAGATGCGCGGTTCCCGATCAACCGGCACGCCGGCGTCGACGGCCTTTCGCCGTGACGGTTGTGGCAGGTTTGTTGGCCTTGATCCAAACCGCAGCATTGGCATCGTTGTTACATAGAAGATCGGCGGCCCGGACAGCTTCCATTTCCTGATCGCGTATCGGATTCATGATGGCGCTTGTCATGCCTGAAGCAATAGCTATCGGCAGAAAGGCGGCGGTAAGGCCCTGCCTGTTTGGAAGGCCGAACGAGACATTTGAGGCGCCGCAAGTTGTGTTGACGCCAAGTTCACGCCTCAACCTGCGTACCAGTTCAAACACCTGCAAGCATGCTGTGGGTACGGCACCAACCGGCATAGCCAGCGGGTCGACAATGATATCATGAGCCGAAATACCAAAATCCGCTGCGCGCTCAACGATACGCCGAGCCACCTGAAATCGGACTTCCGGATCCTCGGAAATTCCTGTGTCATCGTTTGAGATTGCCACTACCGGCACGTTGTATTTCTTGATAAGCGGCAGGATCGCCTCCAGCCGCTCTTCTTCACCCGTGATGGAGTTGACGAGTGGGCGACCTCCGCAGACCTCCAATCCTGCCTCCAATGCATCGGGAACCGAGCTGTCAATGCACAATGGGACGTCTACAATCTCTTGAATCATCCTAATCATTTTGCGCATTAAAGGTGGTTCAGTTTCATTTGGATTGGGGTTGGAGTGAAAGACAACGCCTGCATTCACATCAAGCATGGCCGCCCCACAGGCAACCTGCTCCAGCGCATCCTTTTCGACGGTACAAAAATCACCGGCTTCAAGCTGGGCCGCCAGTGCTTTGCGCCCTGTGGGGTTGATCCGTTCGCCGATCACACAAAAGGGCTGGTCAAAGCCAATAATTGTGGTTTTAGTTTTCGATTCAACAATTGTCTGCGGCATGGCTGTGGATCCTTAATCCTGAGATGCTGTGATGGAGGGGGCACCGCCATAAGCTTGAGCCCAGGCGGCGCAGTTTTTGATCCCGCCAAATGGAAAGAAATGCACTGATGCAATATTAGAGTCCGGGTTCGATGCTTTGTAATCGGCCAGATCAGACAATATTTCAGTTGGCTCAAACGATAGGAGCAGCTTTGTCAAATCCTTCGCGCGCCGCTGGAGAACGCGACGGGAGGGACCAACACCGCAGGAAATGGCGTATTTTATCATGGTCCGCAGTCTCGCAGGGCCAGCGATGCCTATATGGACCGGCAGATCAATTCCCGTGCTTTTCAGTCTATTGACCCATGCGATCACCGGTCCGCTTTCAAAGCAGAACTGATTGACGATGGCCATGTCAGCATCAGTACGTTCAGAAAAATATTGTTTCCAGGATAGCGCTGCGTCGAGTTTTTTGGTGGAGCCGTCGGGATCTATGTCCCGATTGCCTTCGGGATGCCCGGCCACGTGCAGACGATTGAACCCGGCCTTGTCAAAAAGCCCGGTTTCCAAGAGCTGTATGGAGTTTTCAAATACACCACAGGGCTCGTCAAAACCACCGGCCACCAGCAACGCCTGATTTACGCCCGCTTCCTTCTGATAGCGAGCAATCCAGTCGGTCAGCATGGCCTCATTTTTGATAATACGAGCCGGAAAATGTGGCATTACCGGAAAACCTTGATCGCTCAATCGTTTTGCCGTGGCCACCATGTCATCAATTGATGCGGCCCCGACGTGAGCTACATAGATTCGCGTACCAGCGGGCAGAATTTTGCGGAAATCCCCGATCTTCCGAGCCGTACTTGGCATGATTTCGATCGAATAGTTGTTCAGCAGGGCGGAAAGACGGGTATTTACCACCGGAGGTGCATCCATTCGTTCCTGGAACCCGAGCGATGCCATGTCTCATACCTTTCAGAGTTGTATAAATTCAGTTCCTGGCACGCGACCTGAGGTGTTTCGATGGGGCTCTGCCAGCCGCGTGTTGACCCGTTGAAAGCAACTGCCGTTCAAATTTTGCAGGTTTTGATAGAGATTTCTTGCCGGGTACGGCATCCATTTTGGGTGTGACGTACTATAAAAACTCCTCCGCCACATCGTAAGCCGCGATTATATTTTCGATGGGGGTGTCGGCTTGAATGCGGTGGGCAGGGCTGAAGAAATAGCCTCCGTCTTTGCCCAGCACTTCGATAATCCGCCGGGTTTCCGTCTTCACCTCATCCACCGTTCCGAAGGGCAACAGATGCTGGGTGTCGATACCGCCGTGAAATACCAGATCAGCACCGAAATTGCTCTTTAGCTCAGTCACGTCCATGCCCTTTGCCGTCACCTGGATCGGATCAAGAACCGCGACACCGGCCTCGATAAAATCGGGGATGATTTTATATACGGCTCCGCAGGAATGCTGGACGAATTTTACATCATGGCTGGCACACAGATCGCACAACACTTTTGTATGCGGCATGAAAAATTCGCGTACCATTTTCTGGCTGATCAGCAGGTTATTCTGTGAACCAAAGTCATCTTTGTAGAACAGCAGGTCGATATCGCCATTATCGGCGTCAAAAAGGCGCTGATAATAGTCGGTAAAGAATTTCATGATTTCCTTGGTCGCAGCTTCAATCAGATCAGGACGGGCAGCCAGATACATGATGCCTTTTTCCATGCCGAACAAATAGGTCAGCGTGTGGAATATGCCATGCCAACCTTCCACATGGATGCCCTTTGACGACAGGGCAAAGCCCGAGTTGCCATTGCAGATTCCAGGGACCGCCCCAAAATCAAACCATTCGGCCTTAGGCCACTGATGATTTTTGATGTCTGCCTCATTGTCGGCATCCGCCAGCGGGCAGTGGGTAACCATGACATCACGGCCACCGTCGGCATGCTGAACGACCGAGCGGCCAACTCCCCAGATGTCGATCTCGACGCCGCCCTCCAGAACCGGTAATTTCGGGCCGATATAGGGAGGGATCACCTCACGAAAATCAACATTCCAATGGTCCAGCAAACCTTCATAATCAACTCCGAACCTTTGCTGCAAATTTGTGCATACGGCATCCACGGCACGAAAATTGATCGGCATCCTGTCCGGCACTTCATGGGCCAGCGTAATGGCGACACGTTCTTTTGAATCCAATTTTGTTCTCCATTTTCTCAGAAGGCTGAAGCAGACAGCACGTATTTCTACCCGGCCAGTTCTTCCATAAAACGTCTCGCAAGAACGGCCGCCCCCGGCGCGTCCTCGCTGAAACCATCGGCGCCAATGGCATCAGCGAATTGCTGATTGACCGGGGCGCCTCCGACGATCACCTTGATTAACGGGAATTGTTCCTTGAGCAACGCGGTCGTTGTACGCATCGACACCATGGTAGTCGTCAATAACGCTGAAAGCCCGACGATATCAGGGGAGTGTTCCTGCACCGCCGCTGCGAAAGCCTCGGGATTTTGGTTGACGCCGATATCGAATACTTCAAAGCCAGCCCCTTCCAGCATCATTGTTACAAGGTTCTTGCCGATATCGTGGAGGTCTCCTTGAACCGTGCCAAGCAGAATTTTGCCCATTGGTTCGGCATCTGACTCCGCCAGGATGGGCCGCAATACCTCAAGTCCGGCCTTCATTGCGGTGGCCGCCATAAGCATCTCGGGCACAAAAATCTCGCCGTCGGTGAACTGGTCGCCGATATCCCCCATAGGTTCGATCAATCCGATATTCAGGATATCCTCAACGTTACCGCCGGCAGCCAGTTCGCGGCGCAAAAGACGCACAACCTCGTCGCCGTCATAATCCAGAACGGCATCTGCAATTTTGTGGAGGCTTTCCTTCTCACTCATGATTCCGACTCATCTTTGATTGCTGAGATGCCGTTTCCCGGCCTTCTCAAAGTCAGCACTTTTAACTCAGTATCCTGCCGGGAAGTATCAACAGTGCGAGCGACTCTGTGAAATACAAAGTCTCGACACTCGGGATAGAAGAAAACTATGCTGAGGAAGCAGGAGGCACGGATGGAGGCAGGAATTTCGACCCGCCAGTGACCGGTCAGATATCGGCCGCTGCCCGCATGGAAATTTCCGCCTCATCAAAATCATTGCGCGCAAACTGATCGACGATCCGTCCCCGCCGCATGACTAATATTCGATCACAGGCCTGCATCAGTTCAGGCAATTCGCTTGAAACAACCATCACCGCGACACCTTCTTCAGTCAGCGCATTGATTAACCGCCATATCTGCGCTTTGGCTTCAACGTCGATGCCCCGGGTGGGCTCTTCAAACAGCAAAACCTTGCATCCCCGCGCCAGCCATTTGGCGACCGAGACTTTCTGTTGATTGCCCCCCGACAGGTTTTTTACGGGCGCCTTTGGATTGCTCACTTTGATGCTAAGTTTTTCGATCAGATCGCCCGTCAGCGCCCTTTGGCGTGCATAGCCAAACAGACCCAGATTGCTCAACCGGTCGATGATCGACATCCCCACATTGTCATAAGTGGAAAGCGAAAGTACCAGGCCTTCGTGTTTGCGATCTGCAGGGATGTATCCGATCCCGCGAAGCACCGCGTCCTGCGGATTTTTCAATTGGATCACTTCACCGCCGAGTCTGATTTCACCGGATACCACTGGGTTGATGCCAAAAAGGGTTCTAACCAAATCCTGACATCCAGCACCAAGGATGCCCGTCAGGCCCAAAATTTCGCCGCTGTGCAATTGCAAATTGATATCACTGAACCTGGGCGGGTCATTTACGCCAGATAGTTCCAGAGCGACTTGGCCGATCTTCTTTTGCTCATTGTGATGGTACTGTTTTTCAAACGTGCCGCCAATCATTGCATTTACAAGATCACTCTCACTCACTCCCTTGTTTATAAAGGTCTTGTCGATTTTGCCGTCTCGCATCACGGTTATCCGGTCTGCAATCTCCAGCACTTCGCTTAACTTGTGCGATATATAGACAATCCCGTGACCAACATCGCGCAGACGCCGGATCACATCCAGCAGATCCTTGACGCGGTGGTCGTTCAAAGCCGCGGTTGGTTCGTCCATAATTATAAATTGCGGATTACCGGACAGCGCCTTGCAGATTTCAATGACCTGCCACTCGGAAACACCGAGGCGTTCAACCTGCACCCCCGGATCGAGTTCCACCTGAACCTGATCCAGCAGTCTTGCGGCTTCGGTTCTCATTCGGCCAAAATCAACCACGCCCAAAGCATTGTGAGGCTCGTTGCCAACAAAAATGTTTTGTGCAACCGACATATTTGGGCAAAGCGCAAATTCCTGATGCACAATCGCGATGCCATGACGGCGAGCCGATGACGGGTCGGAAATCTCAATGGGGATATCATCAAGAAGAATATCCCCTTTGTCTGCCTGCTGACTCCCGCTCAAAACCGCCATAAGGGTCGATTTTCCGGCACCGTTTTGACCAACCAATGCGTGAACCTCCCCCCTTTGAACATTAAAGGAAACTTCATCAAGCGCCAGAACACCCGGGTAATGTTTGGAGATATGATGTACCCCCAGCCCTTCGCCCAGGTTACCCTCAGCAGTGCGGTTTTTCTCGCTCTCGTCGGTTTTTGTCGAAACCAAGCCCATTTCTCGTCCTTGTTCTGTGTCGGAATACCGCCGACCAATTACCGGAAATCATAGCGATTCAAGATGGCTCTGTGGTCTTCCATATCCTCCAGGACATTGTGATAAATCCGTCGCCACAGGCCAAACATGTCTTCGTACATGTTGTGCAGTTTTGCGTCTGGCTCCACTGTTTCCTTGATCCGCACGATGTCGGCAAGTGGTGCTGTCGGGTCACCGTATATTCCGGCACCCACAGCCGCCAAGATAGCATCTCCCAAAGGAGCTGCTTCGCCTATGTCTGGCACTTCCAGAGGTATATTGGTGACATTGGCGGTAATCTGATTCCACAAACGGCTTTTGGCCGGACCACCATTTAGGGTCAGTTTATCGATCCTGACCCCGGCATCGGTGGCGACCTTTACGTTGGAATACAAGTCAAACGCCACCCCCTCGATCAGCGACCGGATAAAATGCGCCCGCGATGTAGTAGGCCGGATACCGAAGTACATGCCGGCCGCGTTGGAATTCCAGTTCGGCGACAGCGTGTTACCAAGATAGGGGAAATACATCAGCCCGTCGGAGCCGGGATCAATCTGCCCCGCCTGTCCTGAGATCAGGTCAAACACGTTAACGCCAGCGCGTTCGGCGATCAGTCCTTCCGGATCGGCAAACTGTTCCCGAAACCATTTCAGCGAGGCACCTGTAAAGGCCATGGGCCCGTCAAACATTGTTAGTCCCGGAAGAACGCTGGGCCATTTCAGGATACGGTATTCCTCGACCCGCTGTTCCGTCGGGATCATGATGCCCAGATTGGAACCGGTGCCCATGGAATAGAATGCCTGCCCCGCGTTTATTACGCCGACACCCAAGGCGGCAGAACTGATGTCTGTACCACCTGCAACAACGTTAATTCCTTTGGGCAGTCCCGTTTTTTCAGCGGCCTCGGATGTGATCCGACCGACCACTTCATGGGAGCGGTAGATCTTCGGGTATTTATCAATCGGGACGCCTATGGCATTGGCGATATCCGGATTCCAGCGCTCCTTTTGGTATTCATAAGGGTAGAAAAGGCCAGCATCCCCGGTATTCATAGTGAATTCGCCACACAGTTTGTAAGTGCAGTAACCCGAGGGCGACAACAAACAATAAGTGTCTTCGAAATTTTGCGGCTCGTATTTTTTCATCCACAGGGCTTTGGGTTCAACAAACCACGGCGCAACGCGATTGCCGTTATTGTGGTTGATTTTATCTTCGCCGACACGATCGCGAATGTCCTGACACTCGACTTCCGATCGTGCGTCCATCCAGATCATCGCCGGCCGAACGGGTTTGCCATTCTTGGTAACAGGCAGCATCACTCCCACAAGGCCCGAAATGGCTACCCCGGCAATCCGGTTTGCAAAATCACCCTGAGAGAGGCATTGTTTCACTGCAGACACAACGGCATCCCAGTAATTGTCCGCCTCCTGTTCTGCGTATCCCGGCTTTGGGTGAAATAATGGATGCTCCTGCGCGCCGTGGGCGACAATCGTACCGGTATCGGTGTCCAGAATGGACGCTTTGACGCCGGTTGTACCTATATCGATCCCCAAACTTAGATTACCTGACATTCTGTTATTTCCCTTTTTTCAAATCTGGCTCCATGTTGTCCAAATTATTGATATTCTAAACTGCAGACTGAAGTGTATTCCTCTGCCGCTCACGGGTGAATCTGTCGATCATAACCACCAGGATCACGATCCCGCCCGTGGCGATATTCTGGTACCATGTGTTCAAACCCCACATGTTGAAGACATTCAGCATGGTTGATATCACCAGTGCACCGAGGAACGTGCGATAAGGCGACCCCCGGCCGCCGGACAGACTGACGCCCCCCACAACCGCGAACGCAATCGCTGTCAACTCAAATCCCAAAGCCAGGGGCGCATCGACAGACTGCAGCCGAGAAGTGAATAGGATGCCGGCAAGACCGGCACAAAAACCGCTAATGACAAAGGTGAAAATCACCCAAAATTTCACGTTGATTCCGGCCAGCAAAGCGGCCTTTTCATCACCGCCAATTGCCATGAGACGGCGGCCGACAATCGTATAACGTAACACCAGCATCGCCAGCACACAGATTGCCGTGAAAATAACAAATGAAAACGGCACCCCGAAAATTTGCAGTTTGCCAATCCAGGTGAAGCCGGGCACCTGCAGATAATACGCATGCCCATTGGTCAATACATAGTTCAGTCCGCGCAGGGCCTGCATCATCGCCAGGGTCATTATGAAAGAGGTTATGCGTCCATAGACAACGCCAATTCCAGTGATAAAGCCGATGACGGGACCAGTGATCAGAGCGATTGCAATTAGGGCGACGGCACTGCCTGCATAACTGTTGCCGCGAACAAGAACGCGAAAGCCGAAAATATCTCCGGTCACGTCCATGATGGCCACGCCAACGATCGGCGCGAATATCATCAATGCAGCGACTGACAGGTCGATCCGAGCCACCAGCAGCACAAAAGTCATCCCCAGGGCCAGGATCCCGGGTACGACCATGCTGCGCAACAGATTGGCCATGTTGAGCGGTGTCAGAAAATACTCTGATGTTGTGGCGCCGATGATGACCAGTGCGGCAAAAACAACCAACAGCATATTTGATTTCAAAAAGGTAAGGATGGACCAACTCTGCGTTGGCGGTGATTTACTCACGGCAACGACTTCGATGTGTTCGGTTGTGTTGGTATTCATTGCTGGTCTGCCCTCAGACCGTTGAGGTAGACAATAGAGACAATGATACCGGCTACGACGACCTGCTGAATGTAGATACTGACACCAAGCAGGTTCAGCAGGTTGTTCAGTACGCCAATAATCAAAGCAGCTATAAGGGTCCCCTCAATGGTCCCGCGCCCTCCAAATAGCGAGGCTCCACCCAGTACCGCGATGGCAATCGCGGTCAATTCGTACCCGCCACCCATGGCCGGATCAATCTGACCCAGTCGGCCACTTTGCAAGAGATTAGCAATAGCGGCAAACAGACCGCTGAGAGTAAAGACCTGAATCTTGATCAAACGGGAGTTAATGCCCGAAAGTCCAGCCGCACGCGGATTGGAACCAACTGCGTATAATTTGCGGCCAAATGAGAAAAACCTAACCAGTGCCCAGACGCCCGCAACAACAATAAGAAATATGATAATGGGCACCGGCATGCCCAAAATTTTTCCGCGGGCCAGAAACATATAGAATTCAAGATTGGTGGGATAGGCAGCCTGTCCGCGGGAAATGACGTTGCCGAGAGCTCTAGCAATCGCCAGCGTCCCTAATGTCATGATTAGCGATGATACCCCAAATACGGCTACGCCGAGCCCGTTGATCAAACCCGCCACAAGCCCCGCCCCAAGGGTGACGGAAATCACTACAAGCGACGAATCACCATCGACAAACTGGGCCCCTGCCATGCCGGCAAATGCAGCTACCGACCCAACTGAGAGGTCGATCTCACCGGCGATCATCACCAGCGACATGCCCAGGGAAATGATGCCGATTACAGTGATGGCGCGGATCACATTTTGCAGATTATCAAAGGTCAGAAAAGCCGGGCTAATCAAGCTCGCGGCCAAAACCAGTCCAAAGAAAAGTATCAGAAACCAGAAGGTTTCGCCGATGCTGATTGCCGATCTTTGCACCAGATCAATCATTGCACTTGCCCTGTGATCACCACTGCCTGACGAAAGAGTGGCGGGAAGCATAAGCCATTATCATTTCGGAGAGTGAAAAAAGAACGCGTGGTGAGCCCGCAATTGCTAAACCCACCACGCAGTCCTCATTCGAGTGTCCGTCCTATTTAGGCTCTGGGCCGTAGGCATAGGGCCACTCGTCGGGAGTAACAGTTTCAATGCCGTCGATCGTCTGTCTCGTTTTAGTAATCATCGGCAGGTTCGGGGTTACGACCTGTTGCGGGGGTTTTTCGGAAATCAGACCCTCTTTGAAACCGATATGCTGCAGCGCGACCCGGACGCCAATGCCGCCCAGAAGCGGGGTATATGGTACCACGACGTCCAAAGTACCCTCCCGGACTGCGTTGACAGTTTCTTTTGAGTCATCATTGACAAGGAAAATGATTTTCTTGCCGCCGGGCGCGCTGTTCAAACGGTTGGCTTCCTTCACCGCATCGAGTGCACCAAGAGCTTCCTCGCCGCCAGTGTTGAAGATAATTTCAACATCGTCATGCGCTTGTAACGCATCTCTGGTGGTTTCAAACGCTGCTTTACGGGAGCTGTTTGTGTGGAACGACTCTAGAATTTGATACCCGTCTTCATCACCAATCGCTTCCAAAAATGCTCCGGTGCGCATGGCATCGGCGGTACTACCCAACGGTTTGCGGTTCATGATCATCCCGCCATCGCCACCGCTGATGTGGTTCAGGAAAAGACCCTGCTGCAGACCGTTGGCGTAAAAATTGCCAAGAACTTCGGAACTGATACGTGTAGAGGATGTTCGCCGATCAAGGCTGACAACAGGAATACCCGCATCAATGGCTCGATCAACCGGTGGTCCCATCGGTGCCTCACGCGCCGGCCACATGACGATTGCGTCAAATTTCTTGGCAATCCAGGTATCGATGAACTGACCCATCTTGTTGTCATCGAATTCAGCATCAAGAACTTCAATCTCGACGTTGGGATGAAGATTGGCCTCATACACAGCCGTATCGGCCAGACTGATCAACCATGGATGGTTTGCGCCGTGAAATGCAAAACCGATGCGATAGGTCTTGTCAGGATCAAGGACCGGACCTTCTTGCAGGGGAATGTAGTCACTGAATGGTGCCTTGATCGGCAAGCCGCTGAGCGGACCTTTAAACTCCCGGCCCATACCCGGCTCCCAGGCGAATCCGCCGGTCAGATTTTCAACTGGGTAAGAGTCAAGGAAATCCCGGAAACCATCTTTCTCGAAGAATGCTCCCAATGCGACATTTCCGAACTCTTTGCCAGCTTTACTGTATTCGCCGATCAGGCCATTGATATGCTGATGTATTCCATCTTCTGCAGCAAATGCCGAACCGGATAGGCCCACCATTATGGTTGTGGCGCAGACCAAAGCCGTTTTTTGAATATTCATTTCTTCACTCCCATGTTTTATTTGGTTCCCTCTGTATTTGCAGATGGATTGGAATTCCAAACGCCCGAAAAAACCATCAGCATTTGGAAGACCCCTGAGGTTTTGTTCAACAAGGGGAATGTGACGACTTATTTCGATGGCTTTGAGCCTAGCGAACCAAACAGGATGCGGGAAAATACAAAGATTGAATAGGCTGCATAGGTCAGGTGTATATCTATTTCATTTCTATAAACTTATTGAAAAATAACAACAAATTTGGAATTATGCAGCGGTTCTCTTGCTATTGAGTGTCGGCATTGCTCATGCTTTTGGAAATTTCCATTAGTGCTTTGACCAGGCGCTTTTCGTCCCGCTCTTTGAGACAAACGATGTAGGCTTCCGTAAAGATGTCAGCGTTTGCGATTCGGACAATCCGGAGTCCCATGCCCGGTCTGAATTCAGCCTCTGAAATAATTCCCGCGCCCAGGCCTTCAACGGCAGCTTCACGCAATGCGTCCCGGTCCACCTCCATTACCACGTTTGGTATGATGCCCCGCTCGTTAAGCGCAGTTTCCAAAACACGTCGGGTTTCAGATCCGGCTTCACGCAGAACAAGATCGGCACCTTCCAGTTCCTCAATGTCAATCTGTTGTTTATTATACCAGGGATGCCGCTCGCAAACGGCCAGGACAACATCCATCTTGCTCAACAGCTTCATGGTCAGGTCCGGTTTCGATTTGATGTTCCCGACGACACCAACATCAATTTTGAAATTGAAAAGTTGGTCAATGATTTCTTCGCTGTTGCCACTGTTTACCGAGATCTTGATGCCTGGAAACTTCTTGTTGAACCGGGCAAGCAGCTTCATGACAAAGTGCGGTCCGACTGTTCCGACAATCAGGTTACCGTGTTTGAATTTATTGGCTGAATCGAAAAGATCCATCGCCTCTTCTTCGAGCGCGAAAATCCGCATGGTCAACCGGTGCAGTTCCTCACCAAGAGGGGACAGTCTGACACCGCGGTGCATGCGAAAGGCAAGCTCAACATCATAGTATTCTTCCAACTGCTTCAGTTGCGTTGTAACGGTCGGCTGGCTGATATTCAGCAACTTCGCCGCATTGGTAACATTTCCTGTGGTGGCGACCGCGTGAAAAGACCGCATCTGGTTGAAATTGATATAACGCATGAAGTTCCCCGATTTCCAAATGCGAGAGCAGGTTTCGCGAATAACGATTCGTTCAAGCTGCTCTGAGCATCTGTTTTGACGCATTCTCTTGTCATCAAATGCTGTCGCAATTGATGGGAAAAGCTCATAGTTTCAATGCGTAGCACTGTAGTGGAGCGTGTGAAAAAAGCACGTTGAAATTTAAATTGCCCGGGCCTTGGCAATGGCAGGATGGATAATCTAACCGTTATGGTGGATCAGCAAGCACTTGCATGGCCGAAGGAAAGAAGTTTCTCCGCATTATCACGCCTAATCAGCGCTGCCAGATCAGTCACTTTTGTGTCCGTCAAAAAAACAACCCGGTTTGCTCAACCGCCAAAGCACATTCTCGGCCGCGAGTGCATATTCCAAAAGAGATGCACCACCGGGCTATGTTTCGCTGTCGGTGCGGCTGCGCTTTCCTCACGTCAGCGGGTTTTGTGTTCGGTTTGCCCAGGCTGGTGTACCTGAAAACCAAAATTCCATCCGGTTGCTGGGCTGAATATTTCGGGATTCACCTGCATCGGGATCGCAATCGCCGGGTGTTCAAAAGGTGATAACGGTGCGGATGGATTCACCGCTTCGCATCAGGTCAAACGCTGTGTTGATTTCTTCGATGGGCATCACATGCGAAATCAGTGCGTCAATCTCGATTTTCCCATCCATGTACCAATCCACGTATTTTGGCAAGCCGCTGCGCCCCCGCACACCGCCGAAATAGCTTCCCTTCAGGGTTCTCCCATACCGAACTAAAACCGGCGGTAGCGACAGTTCCTGGTCGCGCCCTTCAACCCCCATCAGAACACAAGTCCCCCAGCCCACGTGGCAACATTCCAGCGATTGCCGCATGACATCAATATTGCCGGTGCACTCAAGGGCAATATCAACACCCCCGGATGTCATGTCCAGAATGCACTCGACCGTTCTCCCATCGATCTTCGTTGGGTTGACAAAATCGGTTGCCCCAAGCGTCTTGGCGATGGCCTTTTTTTGGTTGTTAATGTCAACACCAATGATTTTCGCCGCACCGGCGATACGGGCACCCTGAATGGCGCTGAGGCCGACTGCCCCAAGCCCGAAAACAGCTACGGTATCCCCCGGCCTTACGCCTCCATCATTGATCGCCGCCCCAATACCCGTAGTCACCCCACATCCGAGCAGACAGACTTTGTCGAGTGGCGCGTCGGCGCGAATCTTGGCCAGCGCAATCTCGGGAACGACGGTAAAGTTCGAGAAAGTAGAGGTGCCCATGAAATGGTATATTGCTTCGTCACCCACCGAAAACCGCCTTCCACCATCCGGCATCAGGCCTTTTTCGCGGGTTTCGCGAATTCCCCAGCACAGGTTGGTTCTGCCGCTGGTGCAATTGGGACAAGTTCGGCATTCCGAACCATAAAGCGGGATCACATGGTCGCCGACATCAAGCTCCCGCACTTCTGCACCGATGGCTCGCACGATTCCAGCCCCCTCATGGCCGAGGACGGCAGGAAAGCTTGCTTTGGGATTCTGTCCCTCAAGCATGACCGCATCGGTATGGCAGACGCCGGTTGCCATGATCTCGACCAGAGCCTCCATTGGCCCAGGTCCGGCAACATCAATCTGCAATACTTCCAGAAGCTGATTGGGCGCAAAGGCAATAGCTGCTGTGGATTTCACTATTATCTCTATCTCTCAGATTGTTCACAGTTTTCATGCGGCCAGACCCGTCTGGGAGACCTCAGAGCACCAGGTCAATTTGTTCCCGACACCAAAGTCAGAGACTCTGCCCCGCGCAATCTCGCGGATCCAGCGGATCTGATTTATGTCACAGTCGAGATAAGCGGTAGCAGTCCCGAGCCGTCCAATTCAATGTCCGAATGCGTTCTATAGATCAAATCAATCGTACACCTGAGCTGATCTAACAACTTAGTCTTTTTCAATGCCACGTATAAAAAACATGAATTTGAGCACACTCACGCAGCCACCTATTCTTTTCCCGGGAAATATCGCCTGGCACCCGGCAGCCAGGGAGAATCAACGTAAAGGATTCCGTCCATGAACAGGAACGAATGGCGTCCGGAAGGAACAGGCATTGTTTCCAGGAAAGACTTGAAGAAATATATGGTGCGGAACAATACAGCTGGTACTATTCACTTTTTTCTGCACTTAACAGCAATAATGTTTACCGGATATTTGCTTATTCAGGCCATGTTTACTTGGTGGTGCGCCCCGTTACTGATTCTGCATGGCTCGATGATTGCGTTTCTCTTTGCCCCCATGCACGAATGCGTCCACAGCAGTGCTTTTCGAACCCGGTCGCTGAATGTTGCGGTGGGCCGAATTGCCGGGTTGATTATTTTGCGCCCATTTCTCTATCTCAAATATCGACACATGGCGCATCACACTTTTACTCAACACCCCCAAAGCGATCCGGACCGGGTGGATTTTCCACGGGACATGTCAGAATATCTGCAGCACATTTCCAGCTACAATATCTGGCACCGGATGCTGGGAAATCTCTTCAATCTCAGTCTTGGCCGTTTCACCGAAGAAGAGCGGGAGTTCATTCCGCAAAGCGAGCTAAAGCCTGTTGCGAATGAAGCGCGAACCATGATGCTGGTTTACGCCGTGGTACTGGGAGTTTCGGTTTACTTTCAAAGCTGGCTTGCAGTTTATCTGTGGCTGTTACCGAGGATACTTGGGGAGCCTGCCCTGCGGGCCGTGCGGATGATCGAACACACCGGTATGGCGGAGTCACCAAACATGCTGGAAAACACCCGCACAACAAAAAGCAACATGTTTGTGCGGTTCGTGTACTGGAACATGCCTTTCCACGCAGAACACCACCTCTATCCGTCGGTTCCCTTTCACGCGCTACCCCGACTGCATACGGTCGTCAAAGATCATCTGAGGGAAGTTGCCCCAGGGGTTCTCAGCGTGCATGCGAAAATATTGAGCAGATTGTTGTTTGGCCGCAACCGCTTTTCCAATCCCAACAATAGCACTGACTGAGTAAAGCGGCCCGGATTCCATTTCGGATCGATTTAAGTCCCGTGCTGTCCTCGCGCCGGTGAAATTGCAAAGGACCTCACGGTACAATGGCGCAGTGCAACTACGTAATCGTCGGTGGCGGCCAGGCCGGATGCCGTGCTGCTCTGGCCCTTCGAGATGCCGATCGTAACGGAAAAATCGTGTTGATCGGAGCGGAATCACACCCCCCATACGAACGGCCGGCCCTTTCCAAGGGGGTTTTGAAAGGATCCGCCTTGCCACAATCTGTCATCATCAGGCAGCTGGACCAACTGGCTGAAATGGCAATTGAAACCCATCTCGGCCAAGCGGTTGAACAGATTGACGTGGCCAGCAGCGAAGTCGTTCTGGATGACAGTCGCCGCCTGAAATTTGACAGACTGTTGTTGGCAACCGGATCACGAGCGCGAAGCTTGTCTGTTCCCGGTGTGAATCTACTGAATATCCATTCGCTACGTACTTTGGACGATTGTCTTGCACTTTCAGAAAGTCTGCAAAGTTGCCAAAAACTGGTCGTTGTCGGCGCAGGGTTCATTGGCCTGGAGGTTGCCGCATCGGCACGGGAGCGATTTGGTTGCCAGGTGACGGTCGTGGAAGCAGGGTCGGGAGTATTGCAAAGGGCGGCACCGGATGAGTTGCGCTCTGCGGTTCAAACTCTGCACAAATCAAACGGTGTCCACTTTCTGTTCAATGACGGGGTCTCCAGATTCGAAGGAGACAGTAAATTGGAACATGTGATTCTCGCCTCTGGCAGGGTTCTGAAGGCGGACTGCGTTGTTATTGGCATCGGCGTCATCCCAGAGACCAGGTTGGCTGAACGGGCGGGACTTGAGGTCGACGATGGTATCGTAGTCGATGAATTCGGCGAAACATCGCAACCCAACATCTTTGCGGCCGGCGAAGTGACCCGTCACAAGAATCTTTTCCTCGGCGCACCGACAAGGCGTGAATCCTGGCAGGTCGCCCAAAACCAATCGACAATCGCTGCGCACGCCATGTCTGGCCTGCGCAAGGCATACAACGAGATTCCGTGGTTCTGGACAGATCAGTTCGGTCACAATTTCCAGCTTATTGGTGAGACTGGCCCTACGCTTCAACGGGTAACCAGGATCTACGACGGTGCGTTAAAATCGACAACTTTTTTTCTCGACAAGCAGGCGGTCGCCGGAGCCCAGAGTGTTAACTCAGGCAAAGACATTCGACTGGTTCGCGAGGCTATCAGGAGGGGCATGAATATCACCCCCGAACAGTTGGCAGACCCGACCGTCAATCTGAAATCACATTTGGTCCGGGACCCGGTCCTGTGGTGACAAGTGTCCGGACTGTAAATCATAACGCAAGGAGTAACCAATTGGCTGATGAAAACTGGGAAGAGGTGGCCAAAGTTGGCGACATAGATGACGAAGAGGCGATCCGGGTCGAAGTCGACGGCAAACCGGTTGCTTTGTATTTTGTTGAGGGAACATATTATGCGACGGATGATATTTGCACCCACGAGCATGCCAGCCTTTCAGAGGGTTACATCGATGGAACAACGGTGGAATGCCCGCTGCATCAGGGGGTATTTTGTCTGAAAACCGGCAAGGCTCTGCAGGCGCCGGTGGAAAAAGATGTAGCTGTTTTGCCAGTAAAGGTGGTGGATTCGAAGATTTATATTCAATATTTGTCATAGCGTGTTGTAAGCTGCGGGTAGTTTCGGGACATCTCCTGGCCTGATTATAGCTTCTCGCGGAGCGCCTCGTAGGGCGTTTTTCCATTGAAGGCGCCGTGCGGTCTGGCGAAGTTAATAAAGCGCTCCCACCCATTGAGTTTCGCCTCCAGATCGACGTCGCCCTTGTAGCTGAGCAGCTGATAGAATTCCTGGCTGTCTGATCGGTGCGAGCGTTCGACCTTGCCGTTCAGTTGCGGCGTGCCGCGCCTGATGTAGGTGTGTCGGATGCCCTGATCCTCGACATGCCAGTGGAACTTCGCCTGGAACTCATGGCCATTGTCGGTTCTGATCTCGCGAATGCGAAAGGGGAACTTCTCGATGATGTGGTCAACGAAGTCGATGGCGCTGGCCTGAGTGTGTTTCTCGTGGATCTTGAGCGCCCGTACCCGGGTTGCGTCATCAATGGCCGTGAACTGGAAACGTCGGATCTTCTGTCCACGTTTTCCTTTGAACTTCAGGAACTTGACGTCCATCTGGATATGATGGCCTAGAACCTGCTTGTTGTAACGCTTGGTGTGCACCTTGCGTAGCCGGGTGCCACGCGGCAGCCGGTTGACGCCATTGCGCTTGAGCATCCGGGAGACCGTGGCATCCGATATCTTGATGCCGTGATATCGCTCCAGATACCAGACGATCCGCATTGGGCCGAGGTGGTACTTGCTGCGAAGATGAAGGACCTTCTCCTCAATCTCGATTGGGGTCCGGTTGGCATGCCACTTCGAGATCGGTGAACGGTTCACCAGACCGACGTCACTGTGCTTCCGATAGGCTTCACGCCATCGGCAGAACCGGCTGCAGCCGACCCCAAAATATCGACAGGTCTTGGCGACGTGACCGGTCTCTTCAGCGTGCTGCAGAATACCAAGCTTGCGCGCGATTTCGCGCTGATCCTTGCTCATGAACATCTCCCTTGTCCCAGAATTGGGAGTTTATGGGAGATGTCCCGCGAGTATCGACATATCTACATGTTTGACGTCAGTGCCCATGGGACAGATATGAGGTACTAAACAATAGAGTTTCCGAGCTAAAATCAGCAACTCGGGGCCCCGGACCTAGTCCGAGGAAATGGGGCGTGCAGCCCATTGTGCAGACAGTGCACCCAACTATTGCGGCGTCAATGTTGGAGAAGTCCATCGAAAGAGGGCGGCGCTGAACGTTAGCCAACGACTCGCACAAGTTCAGGCAAAAATTGCAAGCCGCTCCGCGCAAATGGCACGCATTTTGTCCGTACTGGTTTTCAACATGTTATCAATCCCACAAACATCCGGCAAAAATGTTTTATCGAGGGCCTCTGCAAAGCGGGTCAGCATATCGTCGATCGCTGCATTGGCAGCGGTTGCGGATAATCCCATTGTCACGGCCGTCTTAACAAAGTCGGCGCGACGAAGCCGGTTGTCCTTACCGTTAAGCTTCAGCGCCATGCGGTCATGTTCGAGACCGGGGAAGACCTGTGTGGTCACGGCATCATATAATGGCGCGAGCCTTACGCTTTCGAAACTATGCGCGCCCGGCGCAGCGATCTTGAGCAGAGCGAGATTCTTCAGGTGCATGTCGCCATCTGCGATCAGCCAGGCGAACAACGCCCGCCTTAAAGTAAGCAGCAAATCATCTTCCGGCGAAGTGGATAACGGGCGTACTCCACGCGCGATTCGCTCGATTGTGCCGTCATATTTTGCGGCCGGGGGAAGGTCGAGAACGGAACACAAGTCTTCCAGCGCGATACGTCGTTGGTCATCTGGTGTGGTACGAATATCGAAGCGCTCGACAATCAATGCCGGCGGCATCTCATCCGGCATTTCGATCAGGGCTATCGACGGCGCCGCAAAACCGACCTGGCTCCCGAGCGTCATTGCGAGGTATTCGATGGTTGACAACGCCTGAAAACCGCTGGTCCCTGCTGGTTTGAGGATATGCGTGAAAGGCATTCCAGTACTGGCTACGAGCTTGCCGTCCGTTTCGAGAAACATAGGCGCCTTAATCTGAACACCGGACAGACGAGGTGTATCCGGACTGGCGTAAAGTCGTGCCAGATTGTCTTCAAAGCTTTGCTCGATAGCACCGCGCTCCGGCCCCGCATAAGTCCCGGTAAAAATGCCGTCGCGGCTAAAATCGCTCAGGCGGCTGTCGAGGATATCGGCGGGCAATGCCACCAGGTCTGCATCCTGTGCTGTGATCGTGATGTTGGACATATAGCGTTTGCCCGAGCGCAAGAGCGCTCGTTCGTCGCTTTCCTTCAGAACGCGTTTCAGCCATCCTTCAGGCAGAAGTGAGAGGATGAACGATGGCAACTTGCCGGGAGTCCGCTGCTGCACCAGCGGCAGATCGAAGCTTTTTTTCGCTGACCAGCGCCATTCAAACCCGTCATGGCGCAACTGACCGATCGGTTGACCATGCCAGGCGACGGTAAAATCGAGTGCCGCTTCATTACGCACTTCGATTGTAGCCTGTGATTTCAGGAGATAGCGCTCGGCCTGCTCGCCCACGCGATACCATTCATTTTCTCGGGCCAGCGCCCAGACGGCGTCGGCAGCACCTTTTGGATCATCATATTCTTCGATCAGGCGCTGCGCGATATCAGCACGTATTGTATTGTCCAGCGAAGCGGCATGTTCGCTGCGGACGCGGAAGGCTTCAAGAAAGCGCTGGCGCACCGAAGAAACATCAATTCTGAACTCTCCGAGCCCGTCCTTAATGACGGCTGATGCTGTCGAAGGATGATCAGGGGCGACATTTTGGACAATTTCCAGCGCCCTGATCCGGGTGCGCTGTGAGCGCGGTCCACTGATATACAAGCGACCATCGCGCGTCGGCGCAAGAAGGACGGCACTTGCAGCGGACAGATAGGCTTTCGGATAGAGATAGTGGGCAATGCGAACGGCATGACGCAATAAAGTTTCATCAATATCAGCACCAGCATCGACGTATATCCCGCGCATCAACTGCACGATCTTGCCGGTTTCGGCTTGATAGTGGGCACGGGCCTTATCTAGATTTTCACCAACGAGATAGAGCAAAATAATAACTTTCGCGTATTTCATCTACGAGAAAGTTATAATAAATTCGTCATTCTGTCAAAAATATCTAACTTATTCGCATTTTACATACGCGAAAGTTAGTATTCAGACCTCCCGCAAATCGCCTCAATACCTTCCAATTAACGCTCAAGACAGCACACAACCGGGCGACCTCAAAGAAGTTGACGATAGCCGGTGGTGGCCAGCATTGTCCGCCAATGCCGACTTTGTCATTCCTTGTGTATCTCAGGGCCGTTGACCGTCACGGTCGCGGATGACGTCGAGCGCGGCTTTGCCGATCGGGCGGGATTGCGGGCCGGTTTTTATGTCGGCAAGCTTGAGGCACTGGCCGTCGAAATCGACCTCCTCCAACCGCAGGCCCTGGATCTCCTGGCGCCGGCATCCGGAAAGGAGAAGCAGGCGAATGGCATCAAGGCCGTTTCGGCTGAGCTCGAATTCATAGCCCGCACGCAGGGCTTCACCCAGCTTCTCGGCCAGTGTAGATATGTCGGTACTCGCGGGACATCTCCCATAAACTCCCAATTCTGGGACAAGGGAGATGTTCATGAGCAAGGATCAGCGCGAGATCGCGCGCAAGCTTCGTATTCTGCAGCACGCTGAAGAGACCGGTCACGTCGCCAAGACCTGTCGACATTTTGGGGTCGGCTGCAGCCGGTTCGGCGGCGAGAGCAAAAGATGCAACGGTTCTAGTCAGTTGGTTCAGCCCAACGTTTTCTCTCGGCCCATTCTTCGATCTACAATCTTATCAATACTCAACGACATCTGATTTCTCGAAAAACGCTGCGCCAGTTTCGAACTGCGGCGTCAGTAGAATGGCGCGGGGTGATTGACGCTGCATAGGTGCTCGTCGGCATGGAGACCATTCGCATTCACTGGGAATTAACTTGTCAATGCCCCACAAAGCATAGGACATTGAGAACTCAATTCGCGGCTCATTGAAGGTCTTCGGCCTGCGCATCGGAAACGTGATCCGATTTACCTTTGCGAACCGTGTGATAGAACTTGTTGCAGATCGCCGCGATCTTCTCATGGTCATCGAGCCAATGCTCCGGGTTCGACGCGCGCTTCTCATTGCGTTCGAGCAATTGGATACCCGGTTTGTACCATGGGGAGCAGACGGAATGCACCCAAACATTTTCGGTCACAACAGCAGGGCATCTGCGAAGCGATGGACAACAAAAACATCAAACAGACAAGCCAAATTGAGCCTGTAGGCCAGGACATCTGGGTAGTTGAGGGTAGCTTGGTCAATTTCTGGGGGTTCCGGTACCCAACTCGAAGCGTGATCGTTCGGCTCGACAACGGTGATCTATGGATCTGGTCTCCAATCGCTCTGTCAGATGCATTGCGGCGCGAATTGGAAGACATCGGCCAACCTCGGCACCTCGTTAGCCCCAATAAGATCCACCATTTGTTTCTGCGGGACTGGAGCGCAGCCTATCCGGCGGCACTGCTGTGGGGTCCGCGGTCAACCATTAGGAAACGCAAAGACCTGACGTTCCAAGAGCCGCTGGAGAATTCATCTCCCGCGCAATGGATTGATGAATTCGATCAGGCATGGTTTCGGGGATCGATCGCCATGGACGAAATCGTCTTCTTTCATCGCAAGTCCCGCACAGCAATTATTGCGGACCTCTCCGAGAATTTTGATGATGCGTTTCTATACGCCAACTGGTCCGGCTGGCAGCGGCGCGTTGCCCATTTGTGGGGTATCGTTGAAGGCAAAGGCTATGCGCCGTTGGAATGGCGACTGTCGTTCATCAATCGCAGATTGCTGAGAACGGCGCGCGATAAGGTCCTTGCCTGGAATCCTGATCGTGTAATCATGGCACATGGGAATTGGCAGAAGTCTGGGGGGCACCGGTTTCTTGCCAAATCATTTGAATGGATCGGTTAGTTCGTGCGAAACCTCACCGTGTCTAGCCCCCATGGATTGGGCTACTGATTTTCGATTTCTCTTATAGAGTTTCAGGCACTGGCGGGCGCATGTTGAGCGCGTCATGTGGCCTGAGCAAGACTCATTCCGCATAGTGGTCACTCATGTACGTAAAGAACCGAGGTTTTTTGCAACGCTTGTGACACCATCAAGGTAATGCTCGTGGTCTGCTCTGGACGTATTTCAGTGCCGACCGATAATGGCTCACGCCGTTCGCTTCGGTAAATCTCCCTACCGTTCACTTGCTGTTAGTGCAAGCGGCATCGAAACGGAAATGGCGGGGACAGGCCTTCATCCAGGGCGGACGAAAGCATCTGCGCGATGCTCTCTACATGCCAGCCCCGTCGCAGCCAGATACAACCCGCAACTGGCAAGCAAATACAAAGCCATGATCGACGCGGGAAAACCCGCCAAACTCGTCCTGACGGCGCTCATGCGAAAGATCATCGAACTCGCAGATGGAAACCAAATATTACTTGATCAAGACGGATACTCTAGCGGTACGCCACGTTCTCGTTTGATCGAAATCAAAGCGGCGAAGCTAACAGCCATCTAAGCTTAAAAAGAGGGTGTATTTCTTACGCAGACGACACTGCAGGTGTGTCGCTGCACCAGACCATCCGAGGGAATGTGATGATCGAGACCCGCGATCTCGTTGAACTCGCTTCCGACGCAGCCTTTGCCATTGATGGCGGCATGGAAATTGTCGCCTGGAACCATGGGGCGCAGCAGCTATTGGGTTACGACCCAAGGGAGGCTATTGGCCGGCACTGTTCGGAAGTTCTTCAGGCTGTCTTGTCTGACGGCCAGCCTCTTTGTGTTCCCGGTTGTGAGGCCGTCCGATGTTTCCGGCGCTGCCATCCGTTCGCCGTGTCCTCCGTTTGCGCACGTCACAAGGATGGCCGGTGGGTTCCGATAAGCATTGCGTCGATTGTCACTTCGCGTCAGGCCAGGTCTACCAAGACCGCTTCAACCGTTGCCGTCATTTTTCTGCGGGGAGAGGAGAAAAGGGCTCGCCGGCGACCACCGAGCCAAATGTTACAAATTTTCACCCTTGGCCCCTTTGGTATGGCGGTCGGGGGACGCGGTCTCGCTGTCGAAAAATGGCAACGCAAGCAGGCGGTAACCCTGTTGAAGTATCTCGTAACCAACCTGGGCTGTGCGGTCCACGGCGAGGCCCTTATTGATTGCCTGTGGCCCGATGTCGATGAGGTCCACGGGCGCGGGAGGCTCAAAGTAACGGTGTACTTCCTGCGGTGTCAGCTACGTGCCGCGGGCGCACACAAGGACACTCTGCAAACGGTCGGCAAGGCCTATTTGCTCAGGCGCGACAAGGTCTGGGTCGACACGCAGGCCTTCGAAACGCTTATTACCGAAGGCTCCACGCAGCAAAGCCAGCAGCACTGGGATGCGGCGCTTCACTGTTACGAAGAGGCGCGACGTCTCTGCCGGGGCCACTACATGGAAGAAGATATCTATGCCGACTGGTGTGCGGCAGAGCGCGAACGGCTGCACGAATTACACCTTGAAATGCTGGCCAGGATGTCGGATTGCCAAGCCGGGCGCGGCCACCACGCCGAGGCCGCGCAAGTCTGCCGCACAGCCCTCGTGCTCGACCCGTGCCGGGAAAGCTTCCACTATGCGCTCATGGAACACCTGGTCCGTCTCGGTCACGCCGAGAGGGCGGTAGCTCAGTTCCACCGCTGCAAACGCGACTTGGCGCATGAGTTGGGGGTCAAACCCATGTACAAGACGCGCCGTTTGTACCAGCAGATCGTTGACGAAGAAGCAAATACGCGGAGTGTCGGCAAATCGGTCAGCCGCCGCCTCAATTAACCTGTCTCCAGATCGTGCTTTTTCGGCATATTTTCTCAACCCAAAGGCAGACTTTGATTTCGGAATTTGTTTTCCGTTCCTGAACATTCGTCATATCCCTGAACATTCGTCATATCCTGGAGCAGGCCTGCGAGCTTCGCACCTGACGCCCGCACATCCATCCCAAGGAAGCCTTTCTTTGTCACCGGACTGTCACCGGGATTTGTTACCAAGTCGCGCGAGCGTAGTTTTTTCGGACTTGGGCAAGATACCAGAAATGGATGGAAAAAAGACCCTGGAGTCTTTCATTGCGCGGATTTGGCTGGAACACGGATCGAACGGAGATTCGGTGTGGCGTGGACATATTCGGCACGTCCAGGGCAAAGAGGAAACTTACTTCCAGAATCTCGGAAAAATGAGGGAATTTCTGGAGTGTGTGAGCGGTGTTTCCTGGTCTCGGCAAACCGGTAAACCAATCAAACGCGCCAAAGGCTCTGGCCCGGCGGCAAAGAGATAAAGACAAATAGAGATAGACGACGATGAGATCCGGAAGCACTGCCATGGCAACAGACAACGATAAAGTGGAATTGGTGCGCGGCATGTTGCGCGCGATTCGGTTTCCGGGATTTAAGCGAGATATCGTTGCGGCCGGCTTCGTGCAGGAGATCGAAGTCGACAAACGGCGGGTGACGGTTCATTTCGCGCCGAACACGCGCAATCAGGCGAAGGTCGAACAGATGGAAAGGGGCATCCGTGACGCACTGGGCGGAGCGGAGTGCTTCGAGCACGTGGAGATTCAACGGCATCAACCGTTCGCAGATGCGGGCGTGTTGAGCGATGGCGGTCCGACGCCTCGCCAGGCGTACATGGACGAAAAGAGCAACATGCCTGAGCCTGGTAACGTGGAACGCACGCTGCAGCGCCCTGATATAGCACTGCAAGCAGGTTACGACGGTAGTGGCCCGGAGCCGTTGGGCGGCCCGCGCGGCGAGATCTACGAAGGTGAGCTCCCTGTTTTTCAGTGGGAGATAGACCCGCATGATCCCAATGCCAAGTCCGGAACCGCCAATCTCACCATGAGCGGCTGGGAGTTTCGTGTGTGGTGGCAGGTTCACCCCGCCCGGCTCGTGTACGCCTCGATCCAGGCTATGCGGGAGGATTGGGTCGAGCACGCCGGAGAGGCGCGGTCTCACCCGGTGGGGCGGTCGGACGCCGTCAACCTCGTTTACGACCTCGACCGAAAGGCGGTCGTGGCAATCTACGGAACGGTCCAAGATTTTCGGCCATTCGTGGACGCGTTCTGTCGCGGCTACGTGCAGAAGAACTTGGCGACGTGAGGAAAAGGCGCGCTGGAGGAAAGGTTGGTCCAATGACGAACAGCAAACGCAAGGGCAACGGATCGCGCTGGTTTCGCATTCTCGATGAGCCGCGGGACTGGGAGAAGTTTTATCGCGGCAGATGGGCCTACGACAAATCAGTACGCACCAGTCACGGCGTTAATTGTTCCGGATCGTGTTCGTGGGAGGTGTTTGTCAAGGACGGTCTAATCACGTGGGAGCTGCAAAAGACCGACTGGCCGCAGATCAACGATGAAACGCCGAATTACGAGCCGCGTGGCTGCCAGCGCGGTATTTCCTCGTCCTGGTATCCTTACAGCCCGGTGCGCCCGAAATATCCTTATGTGCGCGGCGTGTTGCTCGATTTCTACCGCAGCGAACGCGAAGCCGGTAAGGACCCCGTAGAGGCCTGGGCCTCGATCGTCGAGGATACCGAACGCTCAAAAGCCTACCGGCAAGCCCGTGGCAAGGCAGGTTGGCGTCGCGTGACCTGGGACGAGTCGACGGAGATCATAGCCGCCGCCAAGATCTACACGATCAAAAAGTACGGACCCGACCATCTCGCCTCGTTCTCGCCGATCCCGGCGATGAGCATGGTCAGCTTCCTTTCCGGCCACCGTCTGTCAAACCTTTTGGGCGGCACCATGCTCAGCTTCTACGAGTGGTATCACGATCTGCCCCACGTCATGCCGATGATGTGGGGCGATCAGACAGATGTGCACGAATCGGCGGATTGGTACCAAAGCGCTTACTGGATCGTGATGGGTTCCAATCTGCCGATGACCCGCACGCCGGACGCTCACTTTGCTTCGGAACACAAGTACAACGGAGGCAAGATCGTCAATCTGTCGCCCGACTACGCCGACATCACCAAGTTTGCCGATCTGTGGGTGCCGGTCCGGGCCGGCACGGATGCGGCGTTCTTAATGGCCTGCATCCATGTGATCTTGAAGGAATACCACGTCGAGAAGAAGACGCCCTATTTCATCGATTACACCAAGCAGTACACCAACCTGCCGTTCCTCGTCCTGCTCGATAAACAAGAGGACGGCGACTACCTTTCCGGCCGCTTCCTGCGCGCCAGCGACATCAAGGAATTCGCCGGTGAGGAGAACGCGGAATGGAAAATGCCGATGTTCGATGTGGCTGGAAACCTCCGGCTGCCGGGTGGATCGGTCGGCTTCCGCTGGGAGAAAGAAAAGACCGGACGATGGAACATCAAGAACGAGGATGTAGTAACGGGCGAAACCTTTGATCCACTGTTGACTTGCCTCGACGGAAAGCATGAGGCGGTCCAAGTCAAGTTTGCTGACTTCACCCATACCTACAACACCGAACTTGGCACCACGGAGGGCACAGGTAATCCTTCGCAGGGCATGTCCCGCGGTGTGCCGAGCCGGACCGTGACCACAGTAGACGGCAAGAAGGTTGTGGTGACCACGGCTTATGACTTGATGCTGGCTCAGTTCGGCGTCGACCGCGGTCACGGCGGCGACTATCCCGCCGGATACAATGATGCCGACAAGCCCTACACTCCGGCATGGCAGGAGCAGGAGACCGGCGTCGACCGTGAAATGGTTCTACGCGTCGCGCGGGAATGGGCCGACACGGCGGAAAAGACAAAGGGCAAATGCCTGTTCATCACCGGCTCAGGCATCCTGCACTGGTATCACGGCGGGTCGCTGATCTACCGCGCCGAGGCCGTGATGGGTATCCTGACTGGCTGCCAGGGCGTCAATGGTGGCGGCTTCGCGCACTATGTCGGCACTGAAAAGATTCGGCCTTTCGCGGCCATTGGTACACTCGGCGCCGCCGCTGACTGGACTGGACCACCGCGCCACATGAACTCTACGTCCTACTTCTATTTCCACACGGACCAGTGGCGTTACGATGGTATGGCGCTCGATCCGCTATGGGCGCCGTGGGCAGAAAAATTCCCGGCCAAGGGCCGCCACGCCGCGACCATGAACAGCGTGGCGGTACGCAACGGCTGGCTGCCTTTCCAACCGCAAATCGACAAGAAGAATCCGCTCGAAGCCATCAGGGAAGCCCGGGCGGCGGGTTGCAAGACCGACCAGGAGGTCGCGAAGTGGGTTGCCAAGCAGTTCAAGGACGGCAAATACAAATTCGCGCTCAACGATGTCGACGCACCGCAGAACCACCCAAAGGTTCTGTGGATCTGGCGCGGCAACTTGTTAGGCACGTCAATGCGTGGTCACGAATATGCCCTCAAACATCTGCTGGGCACGCACAACAATGTGCTGGGCGAGGACCGTTCAAAGGATCTGGTCGACGAGTTCGAATGGCACGAGGACGCGCCGCTCGGCAAGCTCGACCTGGTCTACAACGTGAACTTACGGATGGATTCGTCCGCCAATTATTCCGACATCGTTCTGCCGACGGCGCACTGGTATGAAAAATACGATCTTACCTGCACCGATCTGCACTCCTTCTTCCATCCGTTTACACCGGCGCATGACCCGCCCTGGGAAACCCGCCATGACTGGGAGATTTTCAAACACATCGGCCAGCAGGTCAGCAAGCTCGCTGAGAAACATTTGCCTGACCCGGTGGAAGATCTGGTGATGACGGCACTGATCACTGATTCACCTGATGAGATGGCCCAGCCCATGGGCGAGATGACGGACTGGCAGGCGGGAGAAGCAGAGCCTGTTCCCGGCATAACCTTTCCAAATGTTAAGGTGGTGACGCGCGATTATACCAAGATAGCGGACAAATATAACACACTCGGCCCCAGGGTCTGTCAGCCCGACGGGTACGGCGCCAAGGGTATCAATATCGATCTGAGCGAAGCCGTCGAAGAGATGAAGGAAAGCTACCTCGTTGGCGAAAAGGACGGTCGGGTCTCGCTCGAATCCGCACAGCAGGTGTCGGAGGTTATCCTGCGCATCTCTCCGGAGAGCGACGGCGAAATTTCACACAAATTCTTCGAGACCCTGGAAAAGCAGACAGGCCTTGAACTCACTCATCTGATCGAGGGGGATCGGGAGGTTCGCCACCATTATCCCGACTTGATTTCGCAACCGCGACGCTCCATGACTTCGGCGCACTGGTCGGCGATCGAAAGTCCGGGCCGAACCTACTGTCCGTGGACGATGAATGTCGAGACCTTGAAGCCCTGGCATACGCTGACTGGCCGGCAGGAGATCTACTTCGATCACCGCATCTATCGCGAGCTGGGGGAGCATCTGCCGACCTACAAACCACCGGTCGACATGGTCAAGATCGGCGACGCCCAAGTCGAGAAGATGGAAGCGAATTCGAAAGTGTTCCGCTTCCTGACACCGCACGGCAAGTGGCAGATCCACAGCATGTTCGTCGACACTTGGCATATGCTGAACATGTTCCGCGGCGGCCAGACTGTGTGGATCAACCACCAGGACGCGGTCGACATCGGCGTTGAGGACAATGACTGGATTGAGGTCTACAACGAAAACGGTATCGTTGTTGCCCGTGCCGCGGTCAGCAATACCATGCCGCGGGACACCGCAATCATGTACCACTCCAGCGAACGGCACGTGAATATTCCGTTTTCATCCCTGGCGAGGGAACGCGGTGTCAGCGATCTGCGCGGCGGCAACAACAACGCCCCCACGCGGATCATGATGAACCCGTCCACTATGGTCGGCGGGTACGCGAACTGGACGTATTTTCTGAATTACTGGGGCACCAGCCCTTCCGAGCGCGACTGCGCTGTTTTCATCCGAAAGAAGCCGCTGGAAAAGGGTGGACGCAAGGTGATCTATCAAGAAAGCGACCTGGACATGGGAGCGTGATCATGCAGATCAAACAGCAAATGGCGATGGTGTTCAACCTGGACAAATGCTTGGGGTGCAACACCTGTACACTCGCTTGCAAGAACGTGTGGACCAACCGCGAAGGCGCGGAATACATGTTCTGGAACAACGTCGAAACCAAACCCGGCATCGGCTATCCCAAGGAGTGGGAGAACCAGGATAAATACCGCGGTGGCTGGAAACAACGGCCGGGGCACGATGAACCAAGCCTGCGCGTCGCATCGCGGTTCTGGGAGATGATCAATCTCTTCTACAACCCGGTGATGCCGCAGATGGAGGACTACTACGGCAAGGGGCCGTTCACCTTCACCTACGAAGATCTCCATTCCGGGCAATCGACGAAATACTCCCAGCCCGTGGCGCGGCCGAAGTCACAAATCACCGGCGAGGAGGACATCGACCTCACCTATGGCGTCAATTGGGAAGACAACGCCGCCGGTACGCACGAAGACGGCACCGGTAAGCTCGACTACAACTTTTCAGACATGACGCCGGAAGCCCGCCAGGTGTTTCTTGAGTTTCGTGACTCTTTCATGATGTACCTGCCGCGGATATGCAATCACTGCCTTAATCCGGCGTGCGTCGGCGCTTGCCCGAGTGGCGCCGCCTATAAGCGCGAGGAAGACGGCGTGGTATTAATCGACCAGGACCGCTGCCGCGCCTGGCGGTACTGCCTGTCCGGCTGCCCCTACAAAAAGGTTTATTACAACTGGCGGACCGGCAAATCCGAGAAATGTCTGTTGTGTTATCCGCGGATCGAGACCGGACAACCGCCGGCGTGCTTCCAGGCCTGTCCCGGCCGCATCCGTTATATGGGACCACTGCTCTACGATTTGGACATGGTCGCAAAAACGGCAAACGCGCCGGAAACGGAACTCATTCGGCGCCATAGAGAGATCATTCTTGATCCCAAGGATCCTGTTGTTGTGGAAGAAGCGCGGCGTCAGGGCATTAGTGATTCCTGGCTCGATGCATGCAGACGTTCGCCCGTCTACCGTATGGTCAAGGAATGGGAGATCGCGCTGCCGCTCCATCCGGAGTTCCGTACACTGCCCAGCCTGTTCTACATCCCGCCGGAGAGCCCCGTGGCAAACGCGGTAGAACAGCGTGGCCACTACGACATGATCGGCAAGAACAACGTCATCCCCGACTTCGACGAATTCCGCATCCCGATACAATACCTCGCCCGCCTGTTGGCGGCGGGAAACGAGGAAGAGGTTATCAAGGCGCTGAAGCGCCAGCTCGCGGTACGCGCGTACCGGCGTTCGGAGCGTGTGGAGGGCAGCCCCGATGAAGCGCCGTTACGCCAAGCCGGTCTGACCGTACAGGACGCGCGCGATATGCACCGTCTGCTGGCGCTGGCCCACTTCCATGAGCGGTTCGTCATCGCCACGACAAGGGTAGAAGAGACCGAGCATACACCCTATATCGAACGCGGATTCGCCGGGTTCGATGAATTGGCACCGGGCGAATCACCCGTACGGCGCCGGTCCTTCCATGGACAGGTGCCAGGTGCCGAAAGCTAAACGGGGGAACAAGCCATGGACGGAATCCAATTAAAATCAGCATACCGTTTGATTTCGGAACTGTTCCTCTATCCGGAGGAACGTAATACCGATCAGATCGAATCCGAGATGGCGTGGCTCGCAGAAGCGTCGGCAGAGCTTCGCGCACCGCTTGAAAACTTCCTTGCCGCCCCCGCAGCCATGAGCTCGGAGGAATATGTCGCAACGCTGGAACTCGCGCCGCTGGCGCCGCTTTATCTGGGTGCCTACCTCTATGAAGAGCCGCAGACGTGTCGCGGCGCCGGCACATCGGGTCGCAACGGTTATATGCTGGAACTCGCCAATATCTACCGCCACTTCGGCGTCGAGATGGCAGGCGGCGAGATGGCGGATTTCGTACCAGTCATCGTCGAGTTCCTTGCTATCAGCCTGGAGCGCGAGAAAGAAGACCGGATCGGCTTGCGCCGCTATCTGGTGGAGACGTTGCTGATTAACGGGATCGAGTCATTGTTGTCGGCGCTGCGGAAGTGCGAGAGCCCATATGCTCATCTGGTCGAGGCCCTGCGCGTCGCATTGGCCGAGGACATTGCGCAGATGGCCGATGGTCCGAAATGGCAGCAGCCCGCCGATAGTAACCGCCCGCAGGCCCCTGCTGCTGTCCATGGCGTGACGGCACCCGTCCCTTCAACTCCCGAAGCTGGAGTAGAGATATGACAAACCTGTTGTGGGGCGTGTTCCCCTATATCGCTTTCACGCTGTTCTTCTCTGTACCGATCATACGGATGGCGTTCCGGCCATATTCCTTCACGACCCGGGCGAGCGGCCTGTTCAACAATCGGACACAGGGCCTGGCCATGCACCTTCTCCATTGGGGAATCTTTCTGGTTCTGCTCGGCCATATCTCTGGGCTCATCGGCGGTACACTCGATCTTGATGTCGTGTGGGTTGACCTCGTCTTTTATTGGGCGGCGCTTGTCGGTGGCCTGATGACGCTGACCGGCGCGGTGATCGCGCTGACCCGGAGGATCGTTGTGCCGGAGGTGCGCGCTATGAGCCAGACGGACGACTATCTTGTCCTTCCCCTGCTTATCGCGATTCTTGGAATCGCGCTCTTCCAGGTTGTCTTCCAACAGACTTTCGGATTCGTGTATGCGGTCGCGCCATGGTTTGTGAGCATCTGGGCGTTCTCGCCCGACCCGGAACTAATGGAGGGGGCGAGCCTGTTGACGCAGATTCACGTCTTTCTGGCGCTTGCCTTTTTCGCCTACTTCCCGTTCACCAAGCTAGTGCACTTCTGGACGCTTCCGGTCAATTACTTCGTGCGGCCGTATCAGGTAATGCGCACCAATCGCTTCCATTCGGAGTCCCGGTGGGAATTCGCCCTACGCAGCGACAAGTCGTTCCTGGTCTATATGGCCTCGGTCATCGTGATAGGCGTCGTGGTTCTGTCGACCTATATCGCGTTTGCTCAGGGTTAGAGACAGGCGTTATCGCCATTTGGCAATGGAGGTATAAACTACGGCTGTAAACAAGATGGTTCAAGCGATGAACGATCTGGTTAGTGCTACGCGCTCGTGCTAAAACCAGATGCTCGGAACGAGCACTTATTCCTTTGGTGTTTGTTTTGCTGTCTGGACGAATTTCTCGATCATCGGGGTCGGGGTCGGGGTCAGACAGGATTTCGGGTCAAATGACACGTAGTCCGCCTTCCTTACTAGGTCCACCTGGACCGCGGTCGTCGGCAGCAATGGAGATTAATATGAATGCGAAAAGCAGTGTCCCAGTTGGCAACATCAGCAATAAAAAGGACTTGAGCGAGCCGGCCGAAATCCGGGCAAAGGATGTTTTAGTGAAAGACTTCGCCGTGTCTTCGGTCATCTGCGTCACACCAGAAAAGACAGTTCGAGAAGTTGCACTATTGCTGACCAATAAGAAGATCAGTGCTGTCCCGGTGGTCGACGACGGCCAGGTTGTTGGCATCGTGAGCGAGGGTGATCTCATCCAGCGACATGAGCTCGGCGTGGTAACGGGTGTTGCGGGGCAAAAAAAACCCGGAGCGATTTACGACAATGACAAGTCGCATGGCAAATACGCGTGCGACGTAATGACCCGCGACGTCGTCACGGTCTCCGAGGACACCTCGTTGGCCAAAATCGTCGAAACCCTGCTCGCAAAGAACATCAGACGGGTGTTGGTGATGCGGGAAGCAAAGCTTATCGGCGTCGTCAGTCGAAGTGACATCGTGCGCGTGCTTGCGGCGAGACCTGAAGGCGCGGGCGAACCAATGGGTACAGACAACGACATAATCCGCTTCAAAGTAATCGAAACGCTCCTGGGCATGCCGGGAACGACACCGTGGCTTACGTCCGTAAGCGTGTCGAATGGCGTTGTCGAACTCAGTGGTTCTGTTGAGGATGAGGATGTTCGAACACCCTCTCGCATCGCAATCGAAAACATCCCAAACGTCGTCAAAGTGAATGACAAACGGGCCGTTCTACAGCCTTTCGGGGGGTAGGGTGTGCTCACAAAAGGCAATCCAACCTTCTCACAGGGGCACCGCACGACCCAGGAGGTCGCCACAATAGCCTCCGGTCCTTGCTGGTGACGTTCGGTAATCATTGTCCGTGTTCGCGTCCGCAACGGACGGAAATCGGCAGCCCAGGCGCCGTGGGTTATCGGTTAAGGGGTCAGGTCAAGCATGTCAGGGGTCATATGGAATTGGCCTTGCGGCGGCCTGATGAATAGACGGTTCCATGCGGAGCAAGTACCAAATATACGAGCGTATCGCACAGTTCTATGATTTTGTGGATCTGCCGTCTGAGTATCTTCGCTATCGGCAGATCCGCCCTCAATTGTTCGTCGGGCTTGAAGGTCGCATCCTTGATGCAGGTGTTGGTACGGGCCGGAACATACCTTTCTATCCCAGGCAAAACCAGGTCGTCGGTATTGACCTCAGTCCCGCGATGCTGGCGCGCGCTAGGGTGCGCAAAGTGCGTATTGGTTCTGGAGTTGATCTTCGTGAGATGGATGTCTGCAAGACCGATTTCCCGGATGGCTTTTTCGACGCAGTCGTCTCCACATTCCTGTTTTGCGTGCTCGATGACAGCCTGCAATTGCCTGCCTTGCGCGAGCTGGCGCGGATTTCTCGCCGTGGTGGTCTAATCCGACTGCTGGAATATTCTCTGCCGGCAAACCCAGTGCATCGCTTCGTCATGAAGCGCGTGTGGACACCATGGGTGCGTTGGCTTTACGGGGCGGCGTTTGACAGAAACACCGAGCAATATCTGGGCGCGGCCGGGCTCCAACTGATTGAGCGGCGTTTTGTATATGGCGACATCATAAAGCTGATTACCGTGACGCACACGTAGCCGGAAACAGCTGAGCGCTGCCATCGATCCCAAATCTCAGCTTTCTGTTTGGACGTAAAATGGATCCGCTGTCGATAAGTATGTATCGTTTGATGCGGTCACGTTAGGCCAAGGGCTAGTTCCATTTGCTCATGTTCGAAGGCTTCCGCATACAGTTCCAGTTCCTCAGATCTGACGCCTTCCGCTGTCAGGAATTCTCGCCATCGATCGGTGATTGTCTTGGCCATTCCAATAATTTGGTGTTTCGCTTCGTTCTTAGGAACTTCAAAAAACTGCGCAGCGTCCAATACCAACTCAATCGAAGCATCGAACGATCCGCCTTCGATAATTGCAGTCTCAAGTACGCGGTGTCTGCTGGGTGACGGATTAATGTCAAATGCTGGAGAAAGCCGCCAACGGTCTTCGCCCGCATAAATGAAACCGTGGTTTTTGAGATGATCATCGGTGTTTGAGACCAACACCGTGAAAACAATTCGAAGCCACAACTCTCTAAGATCGTCAGCCGCTTTCTTCGAAATCTGGCGCATAACGTCTGCGATGTCCGTATAGCATCCAGCATCGTCGCCTTCGTGCTGGAGCGCAGTACGGGCGGAGATGTAGGGAATGCGTATCTCCCCTTTCCGATCAAAACGTCGCAACAAAGCTATTGGAGCTTCGCTGTCTCTAGGCTCAAGATGGGCTTCTGCAGCCCGCAGGCCGCACGATGTCGCAAGTTTTAATGTGGCCACCTCCACCCGCTCAATTGGCTTCGTGTCGTGCTCCGAAGTGAATTTGGCAATCCAAAGATGACCGTCTCCTTCGACATTCGCCTTTGGACGCTCACCACCCAAGGAACCAGCAACGCCAGCAAGGTCTCTTGCTTCAGCTTCGGCAACTCCTGGGTCACGCTCAAATCGACGAGCCAGATCTCGCAGTTCTTCCAAGTCAACAATCCTGGGAACAGGTGGCGACAAAGTTGACAGCGGTTCCATGTCTTCACCAAGAAATCGCAAGGCGCCATGTCTGGTCTTATCGTCGGAAAGGACGAGGTAGTCATATTCACTCAAACCGCTGCCCAGGGCCCGGGTCATCAAGGCGCGACCCCAGGTGTCTGGCGCTGCATCAGAAAAGCACCCCGGCAATGCCGACCTGCGGTCAACACGTCCTGATGCGTAGTGCCCGCCTGCACGCAAAGGCAAGCCTGGTGACAGAGCAAACCGATCCTTTGCGGAAAGCCAATCGTCATCATATTCAAACAGCGAATGTTGGCGACGGCCGTCGCTTTCAAATCGAAGCTTGCCGACGACCCGTTTCCCTTCACCAATGGCCACAATAGCTTCCGGCATCAGAAACCGACCCCTTCATCATCGTCCGGATGGTCGGCGCTTTCTGTATCGGGCTTAGTCTTGCTTGTTCTCTTCCGTGGGCTATCAATTCTCTTCGGCAAATGCTCCCTATCCATGAGCAATCCGGTCTCATCGGTGCCTGCATCAAGCAGATCTTCAATTCTTTCCACCTCGCCAAGAACCATGCATGCCATGGCCAAAGTGCCGATGCTGACACCGTCGTCACCCTTCTCAAGTCTTATGACAGTTCGTTTAGACACACCAATACGCTCGGCGAAATCCTTAATCGAAATTCGCCGTTTTATTCGCGCCGTCTTGATGTTGGATCCCAACGTTTCCAACGCTCGACGTACCCTAAGTGAACTTGTTTTAGGTGCCATATTCGTCATATTATAAGTAATTAGGTGCCAGATATGATATTTAGCACAAAATAACGCTCTGTGCAAACATCATAAAAGCGAGTACTCGGAAAGGAAGGGGTGAACCCTCCGGGCTTAAGAGAGAGCCGGCCCACTTCCTGTGGGCCATCGAGACGCACCGACGTCATCGCACATTTGGCGGCACTGCGCGCCACCGTCGCACCCACGCCAGCACGACGCTCGCTCCCACCGCCATCAAGCCCGCTAATACATTGACCACGATGTCGAGCGGGTCAAAGACACGACTTGGCAGAAACGCCTGGATGCACTCATCGAATACACCCAGCAGCGCCGTCGCCAAAACGGCGAGCAACGCCGGCACCGGAACGGAGCGACCGTTGTTCGCACATTCAGCGAGCGCTTTGTGGATGAAGACGGCCAGCACACCGTACTCGATGAGGTGGGTGCGCTCCGCCGGCGAGACCATCCGGACGAACACCAGCAGGTAGACGGCAGTGACGCCCATC
>JAAEOH010000245.1 GCA_024244645.1 Hyphomicrobiales bacterium | reverse complement strand
TGGCCCGCGCCGGATTATCCCCATCGACGTAATCGTCCAGACATTCAGGCAACAACGTCACCTGCGATCGGTCCGCACCTTCAATAAACCGCGTCATCCCAAATCCCCGATTCAATCTCAGGGAATTATACCACCAGCAGCGAAATCAGGGGGTTTTCACACAGCCTCCGGACTTTGCGGCCATTCTTGTGCTTCGTGAAAGATGGTGATTGGCACTCAATCTGGTCCCCAAGCACCGGTTTCGTCACAAAAAACAATTGAGCCTAGAGCACATTTCGTGAATGCTGAATCGGCTTGACGGTTTCCTTTTTGGTTGGGCTCTGATTCCTTACTCATTTGATTCTCATCAGGAGGTTTTCATGGGTTGGGCTTATGGGATCGATCTTCGCCAACGTGTTGTCGATGCGATTGAGGCCGGGTTGTCGCATCGACAGGCTGCGGAACGGTTTTGCGTGGCGATCTCGACGGCCGGTAATTGGCACCGGTTATGGCGGGCGACAGGTTCAGCCAGGCCGGGCAAGCAAGGCCAGCCGAGCCGCTCCAAACTTGATGCCTATGAACCGCAGATCCTGGCGATGGTCGCAAAGAACAAAGACATCGCGCTTTACGAGATTGCCGACCGCCTGGTGCAAGAACATGGCATTTGCGCCGCACCATCGACGGTTTGGCAGTTCTTCAACAAACGCGGCATCACGTTCAAAAAAAGACGGCGCATGCGAGCGAACAGCAGCACGACGATGTAAGGGCGGCGCGGCAGGCCTGGTTCGATGGCCAGCTTGATCTGGATCCGGCAAAGCTCGTGTTCATCGACGAAACCGGCGCATCCACCAAGATGGCTCGGCTGCGTGGCCGGGCACCGCGGGGTGAGCGGTGCGTCGCGTCCATCCCGCATGGCCACTCGCTGCCCCGGCAGGCGATGCAACGCATCGCTGAGAGGGGGAAAACAACAACCTTTACCGCTGGATTGCGCCTTGGCGGCATAGTCGCCCCCATGGTGCTCGATGGGGCGATGGACGGCGATGCCTTCATCGCCTATGTGGAAAAGGTTCTGGTGCCGGAACTGACCAAGGATGACCTCGTCATCATGGACAACCTGCCGGCCCACAAGGTGAGCGGGGTCAGGTCGGCAATCGAAGAAGCCGGCGCACGGCTCCTCTACCTGCCGCCATATTCACCGGACTTCAATCCGATCGAAATGGCCTTTTCCAAACTCAAGGCGATGCTCCGAAAGGCCGCGGCAAGAACCATTGACGACCTTTGGGACGTCATTGCCGAAAGCATCGAGGAATTCACTGCGCAAGAATGCCGGAATTATTTCGCCGCAGCCGGATACGATCAAGATTAAGTCGAATCTGCTCTAGATGGGCGAATCCGGATATAGTATTTATTAGCGATGTTAAACTACTTGGCTGTTATTTTCTCAGTTTTCGTACTGCTCGCCGGCGCATCGAACGCGCAAGATTCAGTTTTGGTTGGTGACGTTCCTCTGCCCGCAGACGCCGCAATGTCGGCTCCAACGGAATGGTCATTTTCCGGTGTTTGGGTTGGAAAGTGGAACAATCGAACGAACCATATTCTGGTTGTTGAACGTCTTGGCAACGATGCAATCGCAGACGTCATATATGCGGTCGGTAGCGACCACAATGGTCGCGGCAACTGGTTGAGGCGCAAGGCAAAGATCGAAGGCGACGCGCTCGTTTTTGCTGATGACAGTTTTCCCGTTCGCTATTCATTTTCGGCCTCAGGCCGCATGCGTGGCGTTTTCGGCAACAACAAACGCTTTGCAATCTTGGAGCGCCGGGAGCTTTCAAAGCTGTTGTCGTCTCCAGATGACGACTGGTTTTCAATTGGCAGGCTTGAGTTTTTGGAAACTGACTTGGTCGAAGATGGAAGCAATATAAAGCTCGCGGTAGTTACCTATCGCCCTGATGGAGTTGGCCCTTTCCCACTCGCGGTCATTCACCATGGGTCAACAGGATCTGGGAAATTCCAGATACTATTCCGTTATGTCTGGTCAAATGATTGGTTTGCTGACCTCTTGAACGCGAATGGCTGGATTGTCGCCTTTCCTCAAAGACGAGGCCGCGGCGGGTCGGATGGGCTCTACGACGAAGGCTTTGCCGAAGATCGATCGCATGGTTACTCGCCAAAGGCTGCGCGGTCTCTCCCAGGTGCCGAAAGGGCGTTGACGGACGCAAACGCTGCGTTAGCGGCGTTGAGGAGACGTTCAGATGTTGACCCGGGAAAAGCCCTTCTGGGTGGGGTATCTCGTGGGGGTGTCGTCGCTATCATGCAGGCCGGACAAAACCCGCAAAATTTTTCCGGCGTAATCAACTTTGTTGGGGGGTGGGTAGGCGAAAAATGGGGCGAGCCGACGATCAATCCGACGCTGTTTAAGCGGATTGGATCATTTGGCGGTGTGGTTCTGTCGATCTACGGTGAAGAGGACAAGTACTACAGTATTGAGCACTCCAGATCGAACCTGGCTGAGATGAATGCGCTCGGTGTCAAAAGCCAGCTGCACGTGGTCAAATTCCCGGGTTATGGTAAAGGGCACTGGGCGATTGCCATGCCGAGTCTCTGGGAAGTGGTCGTTAGCGAGTATCTTAAGACGATCGATTGATCCCGATGCCCAGGATAGCAAAACGTCCTCGCTGTTGGCGGGACATGAATTAGGCGTTGACTAAGGTCGAGATGCTGTTTGCGCAGCTGGTTGTGGCGGGAACTGGAAGCGCGAGGTCTGCCAGCCATTTGCATCGATGCTCGTCATGCCAGTGCCGCCTTGTCAATGCAGATCAACAAGTCGGATCGCAATGATGCTCTGGGTCTTGCCCGTATCATGCAGACCGGCTGGTTCCGTCCGCGATTACAACCAGCAGCGCCCACACTCGGCATTGGGATATGAAACACCGGCGGCCTACGCTGCCAAACTGAATTCAGGAGAGGCAATCGCCAAGCTTGAACCAACAGCGCCAACTGGCGTAAATCACGCCGGACCC
>JAAEOH010000244.1 GCA_024244645.1 Hyphomicrobiales bacterium | reverse complement strand
GATGAATATGGCGACAAGGATGTTTTGGGCATCATGGATGGGTTCCGGGAGAATGCTGATAGTTGGCGGGACCTCCTGCGCAGCCTGAAGAAACGGGGGCTGACCATCGCGCCTGATCTTGCCACAGGCGATGGCGCCCTGGGGTTCTGGACGGCCCTGCGGGACGTTTATCCCACGACCCGCGAACAGCGATGCCGGGTGCACAAAATGGCCAACGTTCTGGGCGCAATGCCCAAGCCTCTGCAGGCGAAAGCCAAAGCTGGATTACAGGATATCTGGATGGCTGAAACCAAGGCGGAAGCCATCGTGGCATTTGATCTCTTCGTGGAAACATACGGCGTCAAATAAGATCGTGCCGTGAAGAAGCTGACCAGGGATCGCGATGTGCTGCTGACGTTCCACGATTTTCCGGCCGAGCACTGGAAACACATCCGCACAACTAACCCGATTGAGAGCGTCTTCGCCACGGTTCGAAACCGGACCCGCAAAACCAAGGGCTGCCTCAACCGGAAAACCGCGCTGGCCATGGTCTACAAGCTGATGATGTCGGCAAAGAAGAAATGGCGCAAACTCGACGGGAAAAATCGCCTGCCCGAAATCATCAACGGGTTGAATTTAAAGACGGGATCAAACAACTTCAAAGTGCCGCCTGATCACAGCGTCACCAACTTTTGGGCATAGCTC
>JAAEOH010000243.1 GCA_024244645.1 Hyphomicrobiales bacterium | reverse complement strand
TTCAACACTTCCAGAGCTGAGAAGGAAATGGATTCATTCTTCTTCAACTTATATGTACGGACTGCGAAAAGTAAAAAATGTGAAACCAATACAACATCTCTACACAACGACAAACTGCTGGCACCAAGTTTCGGTGTAATGTACAGATTGATGCATTGATTATTCCTGCAGTGGGGTATCAGATTATATTCAACACGCGTGTTTAACACACAATACACATATCTCTAGTACAGCACCATACGACGTAGCTGAACAGCATGAATGTGGAGATTAGAGTTCCCATTTTAAGCTACAGACTAAAATGAATGTTATACTCATATCACTACACTAGTGAATATTACATATTAGTAGCAACAAAAACTGCTACAATTCTATTTATTAATCTATGTCTCTTACCACACTTAGAAGGTCGCCATCAATTGCAAGGTCGCCCATTTGGGTGCGAGTAATTCCAATATATAAACACATATATGTGTAGTGAACGTACACCGATCAGGGTGTACATATATGTGAGATTTACGCAAGTTAAAGAAACATCCTGAAATGATGGCGGTTATACTGTGTTGGATGGCAAGGATACGCTATAGGAACAGCGTGTATGGCTTGGATTGAAGTGAGGGTTTATAGT
>JAAEOH010000242.1 GCA_024244645.1 Hyphomicrobiales bacterium | reverse complement strand
GGTGGGAGCTGCACATTCCAACCGAATTCGCACAAAACGTGTTTGACGTGCTCTGGGAGGCAGGTCAGGCGCATGGGCTAAAACCGGCAGGCTATCATGCGCTGGAGCATCTGCGCTCGGAGAGAGCTTATCGCGAGTACGGATTCGACCTGACCCCGGTGGATACACCGCTGGAGGCCGGTTTAGGCTTTACCATTGCGTGGGACAAAGCGGGTGGCTTCAAAGGCCTGGATGCACTGAAAGCACAAAAGGCAGCCGGTCCGCCGAAAAAGCGTCTGGCGATGTTCAAATTGCGCGATACCAGACCTGTATTGTTCCACGAAGAGCTGATCATTCGCGATGGCGAAATCGTCGGCTACATCAGCTCCGGCGTCAAAAGCTTCACGCTCGGGACATCAATCGGCATGGGCTATGTCAATCATGGTGACGGCGTTACGAATGACCTTGTAGACAACAGCACCTGGGAAATCGAAATCGCGGGAAAACGATACGCGGCTGACGCATCGCTCCGGGCGTTCTTTGATCCCGGCGGAGAGCGTGTGAGGGCGTAGTTGAAAATGCGTGGACGCCAATGAAACGCAAAATCGAGTTATATCAGATGCGCTGGTTCAGCGAACGGAATGTGGGAGATTGCGGATATGTCTAAGAGCGATTTCTCGGCGGAGGAATTTGCCGATCGTCAACGTCGCGTACGCGTAAAAATGGAAGAAAAAGGTATTAATCTTCTTCTCATCTTCCACCCCACAAATATCCAGTACCTGTCAGGGAGCCGAGCAAAATCTTATCAGGAGTTTCAGGTGCTGTTCTTCCCGCTGGAAAACGCGCCCATGACCATCATGATGCGTTTGGCAGAAGTGCCGGAGATGACGGATCATAGTCTGGCCGAGGACGTTCGCGGCTGGGGTGGACGCGAGCCCGAGGATCCGGTCGAGGTTTTCGCCAGCTTATTGAGGGAAAAGGGGTATATGAACCGCCGCATTGGTCTGGAGGTGCCGGATTTCTATATGCACCCTTACAGCTATACACGTATCAGGGACCTGTTGGGCGATGCGTTGTGCCTTGATGCAAGCTTTCTCATTCACGACCTGAAGCTGGTCAAATCGCCGGCTGAACTTGCCTGTATCCGCCGTGCCGCCGAGATTGCTGACGCCGGTATGCACACCGCACAAAAAGCGATTTCCGAGGGCGTGAGCGAGATGGAAGTTTCAGGCGAGGTGTACAGAACGCTTTTGTCCAGTGGCAGCGATCTTCCCGCCAGCCCGATGAATTTTGTAAGCGGAGAACGTACCTGCTATGGGCATGGAGCGCCGAGCCCGAGAAAAATCCGTCGGGGAGACTTCATGCACCTCGAATATGGCGCCGCGATCCAACGTTATACCGCCACAATCGCTCGGCATTTCTGCCTGGGCGAGCCAACTGCGCGCATGCGCGAGCTTCACCAGGTGGTACTGGATGCCTGCGATGCCTGCATTGCTGAAATTCGCGCTGGCGTTCCTGCCGTCACCCCTCATCTGGCCGCCAAGAATATCATCGCGGATCGGGGGCTCGACCAATACCGGCTTCACACTACGGGCTACGGTATCGCGCCGGGCTATCCACCCTCCTGGGGGGAATATATCCACCTGTTTGGCGACAGCACATATACGCTGGAGGCAGGCATGGTTATTTCGGTAGAGCCGCCGGTATTCCTCCATGAGGAAAAACTGGGTGCACGGATCATCGACAACCTACTGGTGACCGAAACCGGCTGCGAAATCCTGTCCGGCTTTACCCGTGATCTGACAATCATTGAGCCATGAAACTTGAAAACAATGACAAACCTGGCTGAAACACGAAAGATTCTTGGAGATTTGATTGCCTTCCCGACAATTTCGGGCCGGCCGAACGGCGACATCATAGACTATGTCCGGACTTACCTTGCGTCCATCGGGACCGAAACGCACATTGACCCCCATGCTGACGGGGAGCGGTTCAACCTGTTTGCTACTTTCGGGCCCGAGAGTGATGGTGGCATAGTGTTGTCATCGCATCTGGATGTAGTTCCGGCAGAGGTCGAAGGATGGCTGGGCGATCCGTTTGTTCTGCGTGAGGACGGATCACGCCTGATCGGACGCGGCACGGTTGACATGAAGGGCTTTCTTGCCTGCATTCTTGCCATGGCGCCCAGATTTAAGGCAATTGAAGCCGACTTGCGCACCCCTTTGCACTTTGCTCTCACATTCGACGAAGAGGTTGGTTGTTATGGTGCCGCTCAGTTTAGGGGATTTCTGGATAGGCTCGGCATTCATCCGCAGATAGCGATTATAGGTGAACCTACCGAGATGAAGCCTTATGTCGGACATAAGGCGATCATTGAGCTTACCACCGAAATCCGCGGCTCCTCCGGCCATGCGGCCGACCCTCGCGATAAGGCCAATGCACTGTATTTCGCGTCCCGGTTCATTTCGAGGATCGAAGAAATGGCACGTGAGTGTGCCCGTCGCCCGCAACGGAACTCTGCCTTTGATCCACCTTTTACGACCCTGAATGTAGGGCAAATCACGGGCGGTGAGGGCCGCAACATCATTCCCGATTTCTGTCGGTTTCTTTGGGAGATTCGCCCAATACCCACCGACAACGGTCGTTCATTGTTGCAGGACATTCAACACTGGATTGACGAGACCCTCCTGCCGGAGATGCAGGCTGTCGATCCTGAATCGGCAATAGAAACCATCGAGCTTGCAGATTGCCCGGGAATGGAGGCCCGCCCCAATTCGTCAGCCATGCAATTGATTGGGCGCCTATGGACGAATGCTGCGCCCGGTGTTTTGTCGTTTTCAACCGATGGGGGCTACTTTCAGCAATACGGCATGGAAACAGTCGTTTTCGGTCCGGGTCAGATGACTCAAATGCACCAGCCCGAGGAATACATCCTCACTTCGGAAATTGAGGAATGTTTAGAATTCCTCACTCGGTTCAGCGATTACATGACAACGGACGCAGCGAGCTGACAGGGGTTCTGATCGCTCTTTTCCAGACCTGCGGTCAGACACCGACGAGATAGCGACCAATCGTTTTGAGGATAATATAAAGATGCTGGCGCCGCACATTTCCAACACCCTGCATGTCACCCATCTCCAATGCCCGGGCGGTATCCGCTATTTCGTTTTCCAGGATTTTCATTGCCTCCTCCCAGTCGATATTTGGCAGGAAAGCCAACCAGATACGCGCGGCCCGGTAGTAGAGTAGGTCGTTAATTTCGGCCAGAATCTTATTTTCAGTGAGTTCCAACTGCTGTTCGTGTACCGCGTTACACAGCCTTGCATAGGCCTTGTAGTCAGGCGGGCCTTCACGCAACTTGCGCGCCCGTGCGAGCAGGTCGTCGAGTTTGTCGATCATCTCGCGCGTCGGTAATATTGGCGAGAGAACACCCAGATCTTCGGCCAGGCGCATGCGCAACGCATATATGTCCTTGAAGGTCTTGACATCGACTTCTGTCACGATAGTTCCGATGCCGTTACGCGTTGTGACAAGCCCTTCGTAGTTGAGTCGCTGAAGGACACTGCGAATGGGCGTACGGCTGACGTCAAATTCTTCTGAAAGCAGCCCCTCGTTCAGGACAGTACCCGGGCCATATTCGAGCACGCTGATCCGCTCACGGATGACCTTGTAGATACGTTCAAACCGTTCGGCCTGCGTTTCGCGGCGTTCAGGTTCCGGGGGCCTTTTTGTGTTTGCCGCAGTATTCATATCCTAATTCCCGGCGTTTATTCTGTTGCCAGTTGTGGTGCTGAACCGGTCATAACGCCTGGCAGGTCGAACAACCGCCCATAGCCCTTAATCCTGTCTTCGATCCCGGCACGCCGCAAGCAGTCCCACATCATCGCCTGATTGCTGCAGATAACGGGCTTTCCAGCGGTGTCCTCAATCTCCTGCAATACATCGATGGTCCGGATACCGCCACAGCTGACAAAGATCGCATCGGCATCGGGGCTGTCGATACTGAGCGCAAATTCCTTCAGGAATTCGGGAGTGATCAGTCCCATAGCGTGTCCATCCTCGATATTCAGTCCTTGAATATCGAGGACATCGAATCCCTTCTCGACCAGAAATTTGTATTCCATCGTATTGATTTCGTCCAAATATGGGGTGGCCACAACAATCTTTTGCGCCTGTAGCGCGTTAATGGCATTAATAACCCCGGTTACAAGGGTTGCTGGCTGAGACCAGGGCGCGCCCCGTTTGATTTCGGACATCACTGTTTCTTCGCCGTTCACGATAGAGCCAGAGGTGCAAGCGTAGCAGATCACGTCCGGCTGAGCGCCCGGCTGCAGGGTCGAAGCGGCCTGTGCCATGCCGTCGATTTGCGCGGCCAGGCTCTCCACGGTGCATTCGGTAGCACAATTCAGCCGGGCAATGCTGGTGCCGACACCTTCCGGCGCAAGCCGGAATATGTTTTCCTCCATGACCAAATCGGTTGAGATAACGATGAATCCCAGCTGTGCGCGCCAGTTGGTCCCTTTATCATAACGCACCTCACGCCGAGTGGACTGAATGGCATGTTCACGATTTTGCATACGGCATTCCCCTGTTTCGCCCCAGGGCTGAATGGTGCGGCATGCTCGCCATCATCGGACAGTCCTGCAAGGTTTTTTGGCGACTTTAGCTATATACAGGTAGCTCGTATTTGACAATGCACATTCGAGATTCGCATGAAGCAAAGTGGATCTTTATTTTGGAACTGTAAAGCACAAACTCTGCCCTAATGAAGGCATCTATGGAATTTTATGAAAGAAAATTATATAATTAGGACAATTCTACACTTCGAATCCTGACAGTGAAAAATCTCATGTGAGTGAAATTAGTCGTTGACTGCCATTTTTGATTCGTACAAGCTTTATACAGCTGATTGAAAGCATGGCGAAGTGAGAGGCAACGACTATGTCAAATGACGAAATCCGCCTTGGAAGCGAACGGGATCTCCTGCCGCTTTTTGTGAAGCGCACAAATGAGCTGCAACGTCGCCTCAAAGATGAGGGGGTTGACGTTCTAATCATCACCAATGCCGATTCAATTTACTACTATTCAGCCTATTGGGGCGATCTCGGCCTGGAATTCGGTCGCCCAACATTATTGGTCGTCACAAGCGATGGCGATGTCTCGCTCATCACTCCGGGGTCCGAATCCCTGATGGCCCAGGCGATGACCTGGATCAGCGATTTGGCCTTTTATTCCGATGGGGTGGGTGAAGAGTGGCGCGACCCGCTTCGCAAAGCGCTTGGTAAAAAAACAAAGACCCTGCGTATCGCCGTTGAAAAAGACGACGTTCCAGCGGTCATATCGAACTACCTGAGGCAGGAGCTCGAAAGCAGCGTTTCGATAGATGGCACGCCGATTATCGCAAGGATGCGTATCATCAAATCAAAAGAAGAGCTTCAAATGATCCGCCAGGCCGGACAGGTTGCCATCGCTATGGGTATCGGGGGTCGCGATGCAATGGCAGTTGGCGTTCCGGAATATGAAGTGTCTCTGGCCTGTATTGCAGCGGGCACACGAAAAGCGGCTGCACTCATCGGCTCCGAAGATCAGGACGCATTTATGAGTCCGATGATCCACAACCTTCAGGCGCTGCAATCCGGGCATTTTACCAGTTACACACACTTGCACCCCCGGGTAAAAAAACTTGCCCATGGTGACCCGGTCTATATGTGTTTTTGCTCGATCTGCCATTTCAAACAATTCAAGATTGGCTATGATCGGGAGTATTTCATAGGCACGGTCGATGATGAAACGGCACGCGTCTATAGTACCGCAATCAAAGCGCAAGCCGCAGCGTTGCATGAAATGCGGCCGGGGGTTGCCGCAGAAGATGTCCACAAGGCCGCTGACGACGTTTATCAGTCGGCCGGTTTCGCACCCTCATACCGAACCGGCCGAGCGCTTGGTTACTCTTCGCTAGAGCAACCGCAGTTGAAATATGGTGACAGAACGCCCCTGGAAGCCGGAATGGTCTTTGCCGTTGATGGCGGCATCACCGTTCCCGAGGTGTTCGGTGCAAGGGTCGGTGACACTGTCATCGTCACCGATGATGGAATCGAGATTGCCACCGAATTTCCCAGAGATCTCACCGTTCTTTGAGCCGGCGAGGAAAACGGCACAATACAATCCAGGGAGTGACAAATGAGCGACGGGTATGACGCCATTATCATCGGAGCCGGAATTATCGGTGCGGCGATCGGCTATGAGCTGTCGAAGCGGGGCAAGAAGACACTGAACGTCGATATGCTGCCAGCCGCGGGCTACGGATCAACCTCAAATTCGTGTGCCATCATTCGCGTTTACTATTCAACACTCGATGGCTGTGCGATGGCCTATGATGGCTACTATTATTGGAAGAACTGGACCGAATATCTGTGTGCCGACGCGGATGAAGACCTGGCAGCCTTCCATGAAACCGGAAATCTGGTCTTGAAAACGGCTCTCAATGATCAGCTTCGCGGCACGCTGGCACATCTGGATGTGCTGGATATTCCTTACGAGCATTGGACCGATGAAGAGATCACCAGGAATTTTCCGTTCTATGATCTGTCGTGTTTTGCGCCGGCTAAGACCCTGCAGGATCCAGGCTTTGGCAAGCCAACGGGCGGATCGATAGAAGGCGGCGTCTTTTTTCCCAAGGGGGGCTATATTTCCGACCCTCAGCTGGCGACGCAAAACATCCAGCGCGCGGCCCAAAGGGTCGGTGCCGAATTCCTTTTCAATCGGCGTGTCGTGGAAATCCCAACCAGGGACAATCGGGTGCAAGGTGTGGTGTTGGACAATGGGCAACGCATCGAGGCCGCCGTGGTCGTGAATGTCGCCGGCCCTCATTCCTGCAAGATAAACGCGATGGTGGGGGCGGAGCGGGATATGCGCATATCGACACGTGCCTTGCGGCAGGAAGTGGCGCATGTTCCGGTGCCGGAGGGTGTGGATTACGCCGGCAATGCGCTCGTGTGGTCCGACAGCGATGCCGCGATTTATGCGCGTCCCGAGCTTGGCAACAACATCCTGGTCGGCAGTGAAGATCCGCCCTGTGACGAACATCAGCTTGTTGATCCGGACAGCTACGACCAGAATTTCTCGGATCAATGGACCGTACAGGCCATGCGGCTTGCCCAGCGTTTCCCCGAACTCGGCATCCCCAATAAACTCAAAGGGTGTGTTGATCTTTACGACGTGACAGAGGATTGGATACCGATCTACGACCGTTCATGTGTTGATGGTTTCTATTTGGCCTGCGGCTCCAGCGGCAATCAATTCAAGAACGCTCCGGTAGCCGGCAAAGCGATGGCGGAACTTATCGAAGCTTGCGAAGCCGGCCACGACCATGATGCCGACTCGATGCGCTTCAGGCTGAAACATCTGGATCACAAGGTCGACCTTGCTACGTTTTCACGGCTGCGAGAGATCAATCAGGACAGTAGCTTCTCCGTGCTTGGATGAATAAAGCCACCGTGGTCCGATTATGATCCTCTGCTCCGCTGTCTAAAACGTCGGGAGCATCACCACAAGGAACAGGGAAATGTCCAAAGAATTCTTTGCGCAAAGCGAGTTTGACAGTCGTCACAGAAAGGTCCGGGAAGCGATGGAAACGGCAGGTATTGATGTCCTGCTTGTCATAGCTCCTCAAAACATCAACTACCTGATTGGGACACCTGCCAAGGGGTATCAGGAATTTGCGATGTTGTTTTTCCCACTAGAACAAGGTCCGCTCACGGTTGTAAGCAGGCTGCCCGAGGTTCCGATGCTTGAGGCAGAATCGCTTGCCGATGATGTTCGAGGGTGGGGCGAACCGGAAACTGAGAACTGGATGACTGTTGTAAAACAGATTATCGAGGACAGGAAATATGCCGGACTGCGCCTTGGTCTTGAGGTGCCGGCGTATTATCTTCATGCCCTTGACTATCAAAAACTTCAGTCCCTGCTCGGCCCTTCGCCGGTGAAGGATGCCACCGATCTGATCGGAAATATTAAGCTGATAAAGTCCCCGGCCGAGATCGCGTACATCCGCAAATCCGCCGATATTCTGGATGCGGCCATGAAAACCTGCCTTGGATCTCTGGCTGCGGGTAAAACCGAACGTGAGGTGTCTGCCGACGTGCATCATACACTGCTGAGTTCAGGCAGTGATATCCCGTCCAGCCCGATGAACTTTCTGTCCGGGCCACGAAGCGCGTTTGCCCATGGGGAGCCAACGGATCGGGTGCTTGAGACGGGTGATTTCATGCATATACAGTTCGGAGCACACGTGCGCCGCTACTGCTGCACCATTGGCCGGCAAATCTGCCTTGGCGAACCAACCGGGCGTATGCATGAGATCTATCAGTTGGCGCGCGACGCTGGCGATGCCGCAATTGGACATATGCGGGCGGGTGTCCGTGCAACCGCCCCCCATGAAGCAGCAAAAAAGGTTATTTCCGAGGCGGGCATGGAGCGTTATCGCCTACATATGACGGGATATGCGGTTGGCGCTGCCTTCCCACCGTCGTGGATCGAGCCATTGATTATGGACAGCAACAGCACCCAGACCTTGATGGCCGGAATGGTGATTGCCGTAGAACCACCGCTCTTTGGTCTCGAAGAGGGTCTTGGAGTGCGCATCATCGACAATGTTCTGGTGACAGAATCCGGTTGCGAATTGCTCTCAAAGACAACGCGGGATCTGATTGTTGTTTGAGGGGGCACTGTCATAGAAACTTGAACTGACGTGCGAAATCCCCGCAGTCGTTAGATCTTAGAGCAAATCTGGCGTCGACGGATGACAGGATGGAGCCCACCTCGTTAATTCAAGACGCCGCCAGAAATCTTCCGCCTGGCGGTGATGATGTACGTTCGTTTCTTCCTGTCACTGCGAAACGTCGAAGGCCTGCCGCACGAGCGCGGCATCGATGTAAGCCATGAGACGATCGGCTTCTGGCAGAACAGGTTTGGCCCGATGTTTGCCGCTGAGATTCACCGAAACTGCACCATCTGCTTGCCACTCGGGCAGGTGTAGACGTCAAGCTCCGGATCATAGGTGAAGTCCTCACGCGGGCATTGTCAGGGGAAACCTCAAATACTTGAAATGTCCACCGATCTGCTTGGAGCGATCCCGAAAAATCGTGGAATATCAATGGTGCTGAAGCACCCATTTTGCATGCCAGCAAAGTAATCAAGTTTCCTCTGACAATGCCTTTCAGGGAGTGGAAGTCGCGTGATCTTGACAGTTTTTTGGCCTTCCTCGATCGCCTCAAATGTCACCTCGATGAGAATAGGAAATGAAATTGTTCAAAGATACGCCGTGACCTTTTCCGATTCCCGGCACTGGCTGTCTTCACCCGGCAGGATGTGCACAAGCTGCAGGGGTCAGAGAAGGGTTGCCCACCCCACCAAAACAACGACGGCCTATCCACTGCCCACTGGATGGGCTGCAAGGAAGTCGTCCGCTTTCTGCCATGTTTCTTCTTCGACCGCCGTAAAATAACGGTGCAGGGCGGCGCGGACATTTCGAGCGCGGTCGTCGGCGCCGATGTCATCATCACCAGCGGCGAAGCGGTCGAGCGCGTTGCTGACGATGTCGGCCGGGCTAGTCTTGTCGCCCGCGACATTGGCAATCATGTCGGTATCGATAAGTCCGGCATATATACCGGCAACCCGAGTGCCCTGACCCTTGAGTTCGTAGCGCATGGAATGTGTGAGCGACATAGCCGCCGCTTTCGAGGCGGCGTAACTGCCAAAGGGCGGAAACGCCACGAGGCTTGACACTGACAGCATGTTGATAATGGCCCCGCCGCCATTTTCGGCCAGTACTGGAGCGAATGCCAGGCACATACGCGCCAGACCAAACACATTGACGGCCATTTCGCGCTCCAGGCCGATGATGTCGTTGGTCGCGATCAGCCCGCTTCCCACCAGTCGGCCGGCGTTGTTAAGGAGCAAAGTTGCGTCGGTTGCGCACGCCGCGGCGGCCGAAACTTCAGCGTCGCGGGTAACGTCTAGCTGAAGAGGCACGATGCGGTCACCATGGGCAGATACAAGCTCATTAAGCGTGACTGGATTGCGTGCGCCGGCATAGATCTTGGCCGCACCGCGCGCCAGCAGCGCCTCGACAAAAGCTCGGCCAAGCCCGCGATTAGCTCCGGTTACGACGGCAATCGATCCGTCAATGTGCATGTCCATCCTCCTCCAATAGCGTTCCGGCCTGCCGGCAACCTCCACACATAGAAGTCGCCTTTCCTTGGCCGTCCGGTGATGCCCATCTGGACCGCCGGGCCAAATGCCGGTTACGCTCTGGCCTGAGCGTAACGCCAGGGCATGAGCTCATCAAGACGCGTTATCTTGTGGTCGGCAATGCGGCCGAGAACGTCGGTGAGCCAGGCTTGTGGGTCGATGCTATTGAGTTTGGCCGTTTCTGGCAGGCTGTAGGCGACAACCGCTGATTTTCCACCGCCCTTAGAACCCATGAAGAGATATTTTTTTCTGCCCAGGGCAATTGGCCTCATGGATCGCTCGGCGGCATTGATATCCAACTCCAGAAAGCCGTTTTCCGGATATGGCCTCAAACGCTTCATGCGTGTCAGGGCATAGCGAATGGCAGCGGCCAATGGCGTCTTGCCGGATATCTTGGGAAGTTGAATATGAAGCCAGGCTTCCAGATCATCAAAGACCGGCTTTGCTTTTTCCCGCCTGATCTTAGCCCGTTCATCCGGCGGCTGGCCGCGCGCCTGTTTCTCGACCCCACAGAGGCCGGTGATGCGCTTGATTGCTTCTTGTGCAATGGTCGAACCTTGGGATTTGTGCACATCGACGAACTTGCGCCGGACATGGGCCATGCAGGCGACCTCGTGGACCCTGCCGGACCGATAAAATTCTTCAAAACCCGCATAGCCATCGGCATGCATCCAACCTTGATAATTGGCAAGGTGCTGTCCGGGCCTCATCCCCTTGCGGTCGGGCAAGAACTGATACCACGCGGCTTTCGGTGCCCGTCCCACCAAATCACCTTGATCAGATCACCGCGACGGCCACGGAACACAAACAGATGACCGGAATACGGATCTTGCCGCAGAACCTGCTCGGCCAATGCCGACAGACCGACAAATCCCTTGCGCATGTCGGTCACGCCGGCCGCTAGCCAGACCCTCGTGTTCGCCGGAACCGGGATCATCGGCTCAGACCGCGCAGCAACCGCGCAACGGCGTCGGGATCGAACGCGCCGCTTATGGTCAGTCTGTGTCCGTTGGAAAACTGGATCTCAATCTTACCGTCCAAATCCACCGGCTTGACGATCGGCGCAACCGGTTCAGGCAAAACCTCAACCGGCAGAAAGGCCAGATCAACGCCGAAGCGGCGCTTCCAGTTGAACAGGAGATTGTTGTTGAGGTCGTAGCGTCGCGCGATGGCCGCAACCGACACATCACCCGCACTGAAAACAGCGGGCGATGTTCGGCAACGAACGCGTTCCTACTAGCCACCGCCGCACAGGACTTCAGAAAACTTGTAAAACTCAGACCGGATCCACCACCGGAGACACAAATGGCAGGAGGTCAACCGGTGGTAGACAACCAATCACAACCTGAAAGCCATAAGCCGGCAAAAATGCCGGATACGAAAGTCCGCTCCTATCAGAAGCGGACATACGAATTTGGATAATCGCCCGATTTGCGTCAGATTCTCAACCGTCGGAGAGCGCCATGAAGAGACCCCAAGAACCAGTATCAGGGAATGCTCATCATGGGGACCTTGCAAGCTTTTGGCGCCCGCTCGTTTTATTTCATCGGCAGGAGCACCGCGGTAGCAAGCGGAAGTCGGATAAGCTTCGATGTTTCGGAGGTAAAATTCACTCTACTTGTTTGCTCGAATGCATACTCTCGAACAAACGGATTTGCCTATTTGGATTGTTTACGCATATTGGATTGTCCCGGATAAGCGCTCAACAACCTCATCGATTTCTTTAGCCGTCGTCTCGCGTCCGAGACTGAACCGTAATGCTCCCATACCGATTTTCTCCGGCACCGCCATAGCCTCCAGAACCGGTGACAGTTCGACGCGCCCGGCATGGCACGCGGAGCCGGTTGATGCTGCAACACCATCCAGTCGCGTAAGGATGTCGGAACCGATCCGCCCGATGAAGGATACATTTAGTGTGTTTGGCAAACGGTGTTCAGGGTGCCCATTGAGCACGACATTATTGCCAAAACGCTCCTTCAACTTTCTCCAGAAGTGGTCCCGCAGTGTCTTCATTTTAGGAATGTCCGAAAAATTGCCAGCGAGGACGCATGCCTCGCCCAGCGCAGCTGCAAGAAGGGCGCTCTCAGTCCCCGCACGGCGGCCGCCTTCGTGGCCAGCACCGTGGATCAGTGGCTCCAGCACCATTCCCTTGCGCACAAAGAGTGCCCCGATCCCTTTCGGGGCATATAGCTTGTGGCCAGCGATCGTCAGCAGATCAATACCGAGATCATCCACGCGTACGGGTATTTTGCCGACGGACTGGGCAGCGTCGGTGTGGAATGGAATACCATGCTCGCGCGCGATGATCACGCAGTCCTCGATCGGCTGGATTGTGCCTACCTCGTTGTTGGCATGCATGATGCTGATCAAGATAGTATCGGCAGTGATTGCCCGCCGCAGGTCATTCGGGTTGATTCGTCCCGAGCCATCGACTGGCAGCCAAATGATCTGCGTACCCAACCGTTCCAGAAACCGGCACGGCTCGACGATCGCCGGATGCTCGATGCGCGTCGTAATGATGCTTGGCCGCGCGCGCGTACTGGCAAAGAAAGCACCCTTCAGGGCGAAGTTATTGGACTCGCTGCCGCCGCTCGTGAACACCACCTCTAGCGGGTCGCAACCGATCAAATCTGCCACTTGGCCGCGGGCAATTTCCACGCTCTGGCGCGCTGGCTCGCCCGCCCAGTGCGGGCTCGACGGATTACCGAACGCCTCAGACAGGGCGTCCTGCATAACAGCCGCAACTTGAGGCGCGATCGGCGTGCTGGCGTTATAATCGAGGTAGATTTGTCCCATCTAGAACACCATGACTTTGTCAGCGGTCAGCGTTGTGGTCGCCAGCTCGTCCATGGTACTGCGGCGCACGCCGTCCAACATGTCCTCGTCGATCATGCCGCGGGCATCCATGCAGTTGCCACAGAGCAGCACGCTACCATTTCCCACAACCAGGCGCTTCAACATGCGCTCCATGTTGTAATAGCCGTCCGGCGTCTTCTGGCCCTTGCGCGCGGCGATCACGGAGTCCGCCATCAAAAACACAGTGACTTCGGCAGCCGGTTCTTTTTTCTTCAACGCATGCGCCAGACGCAACGCATTGTAACAACGCTCCGTGCCATAGGGCGGATCGTTCAAGACAAACAGGATCTTCATGATCCAGACCTTTCTTTCCTTGTGACAGGTGCTCCCGAGAGATAGATCAGTCGCCGAGCACCCGACGTCGTTCTTCGTATTCATCCTTGTCGATCTCACCGCGTGCGAAACGCAGCTTGAGGATTTCAAGTGGCTTTTGACCTCGCGGCGCATCATGTGAATGTGCCCCGCTTTGCAATGGCCCGCCGAGCCAACGAACCAGCAGGATAACGGCAGCAATCACTGCGACAAGCACCAGGATCATGAATATCGGGCCAAGAATCATACCGTACCAACCTCCGCCCCACCCCATCATGTGTGGGCCATAACCGTATCCGTGGAAATCTGACTGTTGCGCCCAAACTGCGGTCGGCACAACAACGAGGGCAGCGAGTACGGCTGCCGCTGCAGAAATTCGACGTTTCTCCATGTCATCATTCCTTCTTATCTTGAGTTTTTTCGTTGTTTTTCCACTAGGTAGTGGCTGTTCTCCCATATCCAGAAAAGGGACTACCGGATCGTCGGTTCGTTCTGGAGGATCTGCTCAAACACAATCTTGCTTCTCGGATTCGTGTCCTCCGGCGGGACGGTCGATATCGGATTACATTCAATAAATCTATTGAATAATAGAATGACATAATGTAGAGATCAACAGGCTAACCAAAAAATCGGGTCGCGCCTGCAACGTTACCAGGAACGATCTGATCATCAGGTTCAAGCAGGGATTAGCTGCGGAGCCAATGGAATGGATCAAATGGCGTCAAATCAAAGCCCAAAGGGCCTCCTTTTTGAACAATTTGCCAACGTTGCGCGGGCCCTCGGTAACGGGCACCGGCTCGATATTGTTGAGCATTTGGCGCAGGGTGAACGTGGCGTAGAGGCGTTGTCGGAGCGTGTCGGTTTGTCCATTGCAAACACGTCGCAGCATTTGCAGCAGCTGAGGCGGGCTGGACTGGTCACCTCGCGCCGCGAAGGCAAGTTTGTTCTCTATCGCCTCAGCGACGATTCTGTGCTTGACCTGCTTTCTGCTCTGCGGTTGGTTGCCGAGCGCAATCTGGCAGAGGTGGATCAGATCTTACGCGGCTACTTTGCCAATCGTGACAATATGGAGCCAGTAGCACGCGAAGAGTTGCTTGAACGCTCAAGGGGCGGCCTCGTAACAGTCTTGGACGTCCGTCCGGCAGACGAATTCACCCAAGGGCACGTGCCCGGCGCTATCAACATACAGCTAAGCGAGCTTGAACAGCGTTTGGATGAACTCGATCCGCAACAAGAAGTCGTTGCCTATTGCCGCGGCACCTACTGTGTACTTTCGTTTGAAGCGGTCGCAGCATTGCGGGGCTATGGTTTTACCATACGCAGGTTGGAGGACGGTTACCCCGAATGGAAAGCTGCAGGATTGCCAATTGAGAGCGGTTCATGATTATGGTGCGAATGCGAGTTGAAACCGGTGTCGTTGGGCTACAACTCATCAAATACGACAGCAGCTGTATGCGATCCGACAATATGGCCGAGCCGGGCTAAAATTGTGAGTACCGCCAACTACTAAATGTCCCTGTGACGACAATCGTATCATGTCCGCTTTCGGACGAAGCCAACAGCGCAAAAAGTCTGTTCTGTCCGGATAGTGTTCTCTAATTCCGCAATGTGTTGCGAGCGATTTTTTGTTCCTGCCGGTTCCAGTGTTCTCTTCGCAGTTCTCTAATTCCGCAATGTGTTCGTGATCGTGCAAAACGAGCGGGATCATCGATACCGGACAGGAAAGCAAGTGCCGTCATTGGACCAACGCCTGGAACAGTCATGAAGGTGCGTGATTGACCATTGTCACGCGCAAGGCGTTTGATCTGCCGTTCCAGG
>JAAEOH010000241.1 GCA_024244645.1 Hyphomicrobiales bacterium | reverse complement strand
TGCCGTCAAACACATTGACGTTGGTGAACAGCGTTTGCGGTAGGGGTTCGTCCTGGGCGCTAGCGCCCCCTATAACAAGCACCGTAGCACCGACGGCGAATAGACTCGCAGCCAGTGCCTTGATGGCGCACAGTGACCTAGTACTACTGAGTCAGAAAGTCGCGGAGCCTAGTTTACGCGAATCAGTTAGCCGCTGAGTTTGATGATCATCGGGCGGAGGACTGGCATGGATCTCAGTAGAGAAGCGACTGGCGAAGAGCGATTTGCGGCGTATGTCGAAGGTCTTGCGAGCGTGATCGGTCACGCGGATCGGAGGGGCCCTCTGCGCGACTATTGCACCGGGTTACTCCTGCCGGGCGAACGCAAGAGTGTGGAGCCGATGGCGGCGAAGACGGCCCCGGCGCGAACGGCAGCGCAGCACCAGTCGCTGCTTCATTTTGTCGGTATCGCCCCCTGGTCGGACGAGAAAGTTTTGGCCAAGGTGCGCGAGATGGTGGTGCCGGCGATGGAGAGAAACGGCGGGCCGATCAAGGCGTGGATTATCGACGACACCTCCTTTCCCAAGAAGGGCAAGCATTCGGTTGGCGTGCATCATCAGTATTGCGGTCAGCTTGGTAAGCAGGCCAATTGCCAAGTGGCGGTGTCGCTGTCGATTGCCAACCACTCAGCCAGCCTGCCGGTGGCCTATCGGCTTTATCTGCCGAAGGCGTGGGCGGAGGATGAGGTTCGTCGGGACGGGGCGCACGTGCCTTCGGATATCGCTTTCCAGACCAAACCGGAGATCGCGCTAGAGCAGGTCCGCTGGGCGTGCGAGGCTGGCCTGCCCCGTGGTGTCGCCGTGATGGACATGGCCTTTGGCCGAGACTCGCG
>JAAEOH010000240.1 GCA_024244645.1 Hyphomicrobiales bacterium | reverse complement strand
CGGGGTGGCCGCACCCGTTCCCATCCCGAACACGGCCGTGAAACACCCCAGCGCCGATGGTACTTCGTCTCAAGACGCGGGAGAGTAGGTCGCCGCCAGGTCCGCAAAGCGCAAAGAATATCTTCTCAATCATAATGGTCCATTACTCAAAAACGGCCCGGGCATGTCCCGGGCCGTTTTTGCGTTCAGAGATCTGTTCGCAGAAATATGTCAGTAGAACAAACTGTTCAGACAGATTGCAGTTTGATTTCCGTTGTATTTTCAGTGGGTTGTGTCTCAACACCCTTGGCCGGCACGAAACGCTTTAGCAGCCGCTCGGTCAGGCCGCCGAAGGAATAGTGGGTGATGGGGCATGCCTTCGCCAAGGATCTCTTCGGCCACCATCAGGGCGCTTTCCACCGCCGGGCCGATGCCCTCACCCAGATCGATCGAAGCGAGGCCGGCGGAATCGCCGATCAGGAAGCAATTATCCATCTTGTACGCGCCGTCATTGGCATAGAGGAAGTAGGGGTGGCCGGTTGCCTTGAGGTTTGCCGCGGTCGCATCATCCAACCGTCCCTGGCGTACCAGATCGTCGAGGAACCAACGGAAATGATCGTGGATATTGGTACCCGATTTGCGAAAATATTTGCTCTTGCCGCCGATACCGATATTCACATAGTCATTGCCCTTGGGCACATACCAGGCATATCCCAACAGGCCGCGCTGACCGAAATAAAGGTTGCAGTCGTCCTTGCGGGCCGGATATTCGAATTCCTTTTCCAGGGTCGCGATCTGCGGGATTTGCGGCGTTCATCGCCAAAGAGATTTCGGCGCACCGGGCACATGGTGCCGCCGGCGCCAACCAGATTGCGGCAACTGAAGGTATCGTCGATGATGTAGCGATCACCCTCGCGCCGGATCTTTTTCACAGTGTGGTTTGCAACAGGCGCCGCAGAGCGCTCGAGCAGCCATGCGTCGAATTCGGTGCGGCGTATGGAATAGTTTTTCCCCTTTGTCGGGAACCAGCTGAGCGCAAAGGGGATTTTCGGATAGTGGGCCTTGATATCGAGTTCCAGCAGGGGGTGCGGATAGGTCTCCTGCGTGAGCTGCAGATCCTCCATGGCCTTTTCGGTGATCCATCCGGCGCACAGCTTCAGGCGCGGGAACTCGGCCTTGTCAAGCACAAGCACCTCATGGCCCTTGCTGCCGAGCTGCCAGGCGCAGGTGCTGCCCGAGGGGCCGCCGCCGACAATAATGGTCTCTACATGCTGCATGGCAAGGTTCAATTCATCTGTATCAAAAGTGCAGATCGGCTGCCCTCAACAGGTGCCCCATTCGCGCTATATGCCCAAAAACACGCGGATCTCTAACCCACCGGCGAAAGCCAGCCAAGCACGGCGGCCAGGCTAGCTCGCGGGACCTGAAAAGTGCAGTCCGTTGCCACCGAAGACGCGCGGCTACTTCTTTTCCCAGCCTTCTTTGGTCCCTGCAAGAATTGCAGCCCCGGCAACATGAGTCGGGACGATCTCCATTATGTCATTGTGGAACAGAGGCCAGAACCTCGCGCAGATTTCTATGACTTCGGCCTTGGAGCCGGCTTCAAGCAGCACGTAGCCTTCTGTATTGCTTATCCAACCTGTAAATTTGACGGGGCCACTGTCGTCCACCAGTTCGTCGGCATCGCCGACCATGTTGTTCCAGGCGGCCACCAGACCGGCGCGGTCGACCGGCCAGGCATTGGGATTGCAGGTGAAGTGGTTGACATACATAGGCATGGTAATTCCTCCGGGGCTTGGGTGATGATTGAACAAATTTAAAATTAACGTCCAAGGGGAGTTCAAGCGTACTCAAAGCCATGGCCGAGGAGCAAGACTATTCTTTTTGCGGAGGAATCCCATCGGCCCGCAAGGAGCCGCGGATTTGGTTTTCCAATGATGCTTGAAAACGCGACCCGGCGCCGGGCGTGTCAATTCATCTGTTCTCTTTATCCCAAACACGATCTAGATTACAGGCCGGCTCCGACAGCAAGCGAGGTGGCGGCCATGGACATGCGTGAAAAACGCTCTGTCGAAAATCTGGTTCTGGCAATCGTCCGCACCGAGCTCGCCAACCGGCGCACATTGCTGTCCTACCTCAATACGGCAATCGCGCTGTTTGTGTCAGGTGCAGGTCTGCTGAAGCTCAGCGGCAGCAATTGGCTGGAAACGATCGGCATCATATTAATGCCCGTTTCCGTGGTGGTGGCGATTATTGGCGTTGTCGACTATCGCATCCTTCGCCGCAGCATTGAGGCGGAAAAGGCACGGGCCGCCGCCGAAGAAGCCGACATCTGAAGCCATCAATTCCACTTGCCGCGACGAATGAGCCCGCCCTTCAAAGCCTGTAACACCCGGCATCATTTGCTTAACGCATCAATCTCCCTTGCAACCGATTGTTAAGGCTGTGACGAGAAAATCCGCCTGCTCAGTGCATTTTGTGCAAATGCCGGCGCGAAAACCTCGGGAAACCCGGGTATTTTGGCGTTTGCCTGCTGATTGGCGTAGCTGTTTTTGCGCTGTAGCGCATGCCGGCAGGTTCGATCCGCGCGTCATAGCTGAAGCGTTTCAATGCGATGCAAGGTGGCAAGGGGGACATTCTGCTTGTCGGCAATTGTTGAACATGACATCCGGACCCGCAGCCTGTTGCTGTCGCCCATGACGGTGCTCATTTGCACGGTATTGGTTCTGCCACTGTTGCTTTTGACGATCCAAACGGTCCCGATCGGATCGATGTACTGGGATCTGTACATCCATTTTGATGCGGCAAACCGGATATTCGACGGGCAGGTGCCGAGTGTCGATTTCTTCGCGCCGGTGGGCCCGTACGGCTACTGGCTGTTTGCCGCGGCAATCAGCATCTTTCCCGACGCCCAGCCCCTGTTGCTTGTCGAGTGGTCGCTGTTTGCCGTTTCGGCGCCCCTGAAGGCACTTGTGCTCTATGATGTAGACAAGGACAGTCGGCCGGTCGCATTCGGTCTGCTGCTGCCGTTTTTGCATTTTGCAATCCTGCCATTCAATGTTCGCGAATATTACATTCTTGCGGGCACTGACGGTTTTGGAATTTACAACAGGCAAGCAGCGATCCTGCTCTATATCCTTGTTGCCTCACTGGTTTTTGTCAGATCTCAAAGGACGCTCGCAGCCTTGGTTGCCTCCAGCCTGCTGGCGCTGTTTTTTACCAAGATCAGCGGATTTGCGGTCGCCGGCCTGATATGTGCCTTTGCATTTACTGCCGGGCGTTTGCGCCTGCTGTCTGCCGCAGTCATCGGCGTGATTTTCCTGGCCGGACTTTCTGCCGTTGAATTGTATGGCGGCGTTGTCTCTGCCTATCTGGGCGATATTCGTTCACTGCTTGACTTCAATTCCGGCAGCATTCTGAGGCAGCTGGCAAGCAAGGCAGTACAGAATTTCAAGGTGATTTTGCCGATCATCATTCTGATTGCTTTGTATTTGATTTTCGATTGGCGTCAGTGGCTGTAGAACCTGAAATCCGTTGCAATGCAACCCGGCACTGCATCCGTTGCGCGCCTGCTGGACAATCATGCGGCGTGGCTTGCTGTGACCGTGGTCGTCGGGGTGCTGTATGAAAGCCAGAACTGGGGCAGCCAGGATATGATCTTCGTATGGCCGGTGCTGCTTGCGGTTATTGCGGATATTAGACTTCCGGGTTTGGCACCCAACCGCCAGTTTGTGATCCGGCTGCTGGCGTTCGCAGCGATTATTCCGGCGACGCTGATCATCGGCGAGAGATCAGTCCGCGCCTGGGCGGGTGTCATGAGAAACCAGCCGCTTGAGCATTAAAATCTCAAAACAATCGGCTCCGTGAGCCTGTGTCATTTTCAGCTCCGCCGCGCCAGTTTGTTTGCGAAAATCTATCCGGAGCATCGCGATGCCTATGAGGCGATTGCGGCGGCCGAAGTGCTGCCATCTTACGCGCTGTTTTCGCAGTTCAAATACCAGATCGGATACCTGATGCACATTGATGATGCCATTGAAGCCATCATCAAAACGGAATCGGAAAAGCAGGTCCGCTTCAACACGGTCTTTCATATTTCATTCACCAATCCATTTCCCTGGCTCATGGATCGCAGCGCTCCCAAACACGTGGCCATTGGCGCCGATCCCTTTCGATCTGTGACTGCTCCGGATCAGACGGTTTTGAACTCCATGGCCGGTGTGGACATCGCACTGTTCCCGACCTGCCCGGTCATCTACACAAACGAATTTCTTCTCAAGCTGTACAGCGAAGCCCTGGCCGACCACAAAAGAATCCGGCTCACATCGTGCTACGATGCATTTGTTCATCCGGACATCGCGGTCGGTCCGGGTCGATAAGCCTGTTCAGATTATCCGGCCGTTCGCCGCATCCGGTAAGGTGGAAAAGGAAAGAGCCGCCGCCGAGGATGCAGACGTCTGACGACGCCGGCGTGCAGAACAATCGGTAGCGGCCCAAGACGATACGTGCCGTACCGCCTTATTCCTGCATTCCGCAACCCGGGGTCATGTCGACCGACAGGTCCCGCATCGCGGTCTGCTGCATCGATATCGTTGCCTCTTGTGAGGAATTCAAATTCCATTTAGGTAATATGAATTATTTTGTTTGATATCAGATGGATATACCCGATCACATAATTGCGACCGTTGCCGTCGATGCGCTGCGAACCGGTCATTTGTGAGAAGCATAAACCTGAGTTGTATTGTTATTTGCAAAATGTCCGCCGAGGATCGAAATCGGGCGACGGAACCGATACCCTTATAGTGGGCATCTCAATGACTGGAGAAAACACCAAATGAGCGGAAGAGGCCGTTTGGCCTATGGAATTGTGTCACGCATCAACCACTGGATCGTCGCGCTGGCAATCATCGGTATGCTGGTTTTCGGGATCTACATCGATGATTTCGTGTCCGAGGGTCCCGCACAGGGCGCACTGCTGCAAACCCACAAGGCAATCGGCGTGCTTGTTCTTGCCTATGGTCTGTGTCGGGTCGGCTGGCGTCTCGCACACGGCTTTCTCGCGCCCGCCGCACCCATGCCCTATTGGCAGGACGTGATTTCCAAAGTGACCCACTGGGGGCTGCTCGCCGGAATATTGATCATGCCCATATCGGGGATGACGACCTCGCTTTTCGGCGGTCACGACATCAGCGTGTTCGGCCTGTTGGTCATTCCGGGCCAGCAGAAAATCGGCTGGCTGTCAGAATTGGCAGAGGAGGTACACGGCGCCACGGTCAACATACTGATCGCTTTGATCGCCTTGCACATTCTTGGCGCGTTGAAGCACCATCTGATCGACCGGGATGCGACGCTTGTGCGGATGACTTCGGGCAAATCCGCCCGCTGAGCGCGGTCTGCAAATCGGGTTGCCCCGGCTGTGGACGGGGCAGTTTGTTCATTCGAAAAAGACCTATTCCGCGCCGGTGCGAACAACCAGCTTGCCGAAATTCCTGCCTTCCAGCAGGCCCATGAATGCTTCGGGTGCATTTTCGAGGCCATCGACGACATCTTCACGGTATTTGATCTTGCCCTCTGCAAGCCAGGTGGTCATGTCGTTGACGAAATCGCGGTAGCGGCGTTCATAGTGATCGAAAATGATGAAACCCTGCATCTTGATGCGCTTCACAAGCAGCATGCCGACCAGCGCCGGGCTGCGATCCGGCCCATCGGGAAGGCTGGTGGCGTTGTAGCTGGCAATTCGGCCGCAGACGGGGATGCGCGCGTGGACATTGAGCAGCGGCAGGACCGCATCGAAGACCGCACCGCCGACATTTTCGAAATAGACATCGACGCCATCGGGGCAGGCGGCAGCAAGATTTTCCTTCAGGCCCGGCTCATGCCGGTCGATGCAAGCGTCAAATCCGAGTTCCTCGACGGCATAGCTGCATTTTTCAGCACTGCCGGCGACGCCGACCACGCGGCAACCCTTCAACTTGGCAATCTGTCCGACGGCAGACCCGACGGCACCGCTTGCAGCCGATACGACCACCGTTTCACCCGGCTTCGGCTCGCCGATATCCAACAGGCCGACATAGGCGGTGAAGCCCGGCATGCCCATGACGCCGAGCGCCAGCGAAGGCTGCGGCATGTCGCGGTCGAGCTTTGCCGCCCCGGTTCCATCCGAGACCGAGTATTCCTGCCAGCCGCCGGGGCTCAGCACCAGGTCGCCGACTGCAAACTTCGGATTGTTGGAGGCTTCCACACGGGCGACGGTTCCGCCCGTCATCACTTCATCGATGTTGGTCGGCGGCGCGTAGGACGGTGCGTCGTTCATGCGGCCGCGCATATAGGGATCAAGCGACAGATACAGAGTATGCAGGAGCATTTCGCCATCCGCCAATGGCGGCGTGTCGACTTCCTCCAGCCTGAAGTTTTCAGGCACCGGAGGGCCGGTGGGGCGGGATGCGAGAACAATGCGTCGGTTCTTTTGTGTCATGTGGATTCCTTTCGTTGAATAATGGTGATGACACTCTGTGTCTGTTTGGTGGCCGGCCTGTCGTGTTAATCTAATAGACCGGTCGTCTAGATATTGATTCCATTCGGTAATAAATCATTCGATCCGGATTTCAGTGTACGGTGGTCGCGTGCGGGTCAGTCCAGATCGAGCAGTTGCCTGGTCACCAAGAGTGCGTTTTTGTAGGCGTATGAATCGTGCCGTAGCTTTGTCATCAACGTTGCGCCAAGCCATAATTCGTACAATGACAGAGCCGCCTGGACGGGTTTCAATTCCTTTGGCAGGGAGCCGTCCTCTATGCCTTCCATGAGACACTGCGACAACCGCGCAACGATGCGCTCGGTACCGTCCTGAAGCACCGAGCGCATCGGTTCCGACAGGTCGGAAACCTCTGCGCCGAGCTTGACGACGAGGCAGCGCGAACCGAATTCGCACTGTGTCGCAGAACCGGTCCAAAGGCTCCAGAAGCCCATTAGGCGATCGGCGGCCGGCCTTCCGTCGGGCTTGAGGATATCATCTAAATGTTTGAGATACTTATCAAAATAGTCTTCGAGTAGAGCTTCTCCGAAGTTCTCCTTTGATTTGAAATAGTGATAGAAGGATCCTTTCGGCACGCCGGCGGCAGACAGGAGTTCCGTCAGGCCAACTGCGGCAAATCCCTTGCCCAGAATAACCTCGCGGCTGGTGCCTAATATGTGCTGGCGCGTGTCGGTCTGTGTTCCCATGGCGCTGGTTATAGATCATATTAGACCGGTCGTCTAGCACTAGACTGATCGTCTACAAAATTGCCGCGCAATGGCTCTGTTTTCAGATTTTGCTTCCGTGACGCTGCCGTGTCGACAGGCCGCCAAGCTCAACAAGATACCGAACGACGTCGCCAACACCCTCGCCGCACCGCAGATCGGTGAAAAGGCTTTTGCGTCCCGGACGCATGGCGGCGGCGTCACGTTCCATGACGGCAAGGTCCGCGCCGACATGCGGCGCCAGATCGGCCTTGTTGATGATCAAAAGGTCCGACCGGGTGATCGCCGGCCCGCCCTTGCGCGGTATCTCCTCGCCCTGGCAAACGGAGATGACATAGAGCGTGACGTCGGCGAGCTGAGGCGAAAATGTTGCAGCCAGATTATCACCGCCTGATTCAATGAAAATAACATCCAGGTCGTGATGACGCCCGTTCAGCTCGCCGATGGCGGCGAGATTGATGGACGCATCCTCGCGGATCGCCGTATGCGGGCATCCGCCCGTTTCAACGCCAATAATGCGATCCGACGACAGCGCCTGCATGCGGACCAGCGCCTCGGCGTCTTCCCTGGTGTAGATGTCGTTGGTGACAACACCGATCGACCAGCGATCGCGCATCGCCTTGCAGAGTTTTTCGGTCAGCGTCGTCTTGCCCGATCCGACCGGACCTCCAATACCGACGCGCAGCGGACCATTGGCTGAAACCGTCATGATCGAAAAAGCCTTGAATATTGCGTTTCGTGTTTCATGGCCACGATCTCGGCGAGTATCGTCGGACCGCCAAGGTCATCGAGACCTGAACCCGCGGCACGTTCCGCAATTCGTTCAATGTGCGGTTCAATAACAGCCAGCAGCCGGACGCCGTCTTTCTGCCCGAGCTCCATCAAGCGAAGCCCGGCCTGGATCAGATTGGAGACAAAGGCGTGCAGGTAGGCCACAAGCGCTGCTTCCAGCGGCACATTGTGGGCGCCGCATATCGCCCCGACTGCAACTGGAAACGGGCAATCCCTGGGGAGCCGTTCTGCAACCGGATGCGGCCAGGCTGCTGCCGCCTCCAGAAAGGCCGCGCCCTGGGCCATGGTTTCGAGATGCCGCTCGGCGGAGGATGCCAGCGCTTCAACAAGCATCGCCACCTCGCGTAGATCGCCGCCATCCTGGGCGCGGCGCCAGCTCTCGCAAAACAACACGGCATCGTTCCAGGCCGCACCGAATGTGAGGAGATCGGTCAGCCAGTCTTCCAGCTCTTTTGCGGTCGTGACGCGGCGATCGTTCACGGCACTTTCCAGACCGTTGCTGTAGGCAAAGGCGCCCACCGGAAAGCTCGGCGACAGCCAGCTCATCAGCCGGATGAGAGACTGGCTGGTCAGGGCATCAGTCATGATGATGCCCCTGGTGGGTGTCATAGGCGCCGCCTTCGGGGTCGAAAGGCGCCTTGATTTCTTCAATCGTCGCACCGAGCCCCTCAAGCATGGCACGAAGTGTGTGATCGCGGCGGATTAGGATATCGTCCACGCTCATTTGAGCCGGGCAATGGCGGTTTCCAAGGTGCCAGGCAAGCTGCAACAGGTGCAGAGCACCGTTCGCACGAACCCGATAGAGGTCTTCAGGTGCTGCCCGCACCTCGACGATCCGCCCGTCGCTCAAAACCAGCCCGTCGCCGTGGCGCAGCAACCTGGCTTCCGGCAAATCGAGCAGGAATGCGATGCCATTGTCCGAGGTCATTGCGATGCGCCGGCGGTGGCGTGCCGTTTCGTCGAGCGTAATCGTGTCACCGGCTTCGCCGGAGCTGATCGTCGTGACAGACTTGGCGGACAGCTGAGTCAAAACAGAAAATACCTCTGCGCCATAGGTACCACTTCTGCCGGATCGCAGGTCAGCAATTCGCCATCCGCACGCACCTCATAGGTTTCCGGATCCACCTCGATCTGCGGCGTTGCGCTGTTGTGGATCATTGCCTGTTTCCCGACCCCGCCGCGGGTGTTTTCGACGGCAACAGTAGCCTTTTCGATACCAAGCCGTTTGCGCAGATCCGAATCCTTGGCAGCGGACGATACGAAAGTGACCGAGGAATTGGTGAGCGCCTTGCCATAGGCGCCGAACATGGCACGGTAGTGCACGGGCTGAGGCGTCGGAATGGAGGCGTTCGGATCGCCCATCGTCGCGGCGGCGATGGAGCCGCCGATGAGGATCATGTCCGGTTTGACGCCAAAAAAGGCCGGGCTCCACAGGACTAGGTCGGCGCGCTTGCCGGCGGCAACGGATCCGATGTGCTTTGACATGCCATGGGCGATGGCCGGGTTGATGGTGTATTTGGCGATGTAGCGTTTGACACGGAAATTGTCGTTTTCGCCGGTTTCCTCCGGAAGGCGGCCGCGCTGGCGTTTCATCTTGTCGGCGGTCTGCCATGTGCGGATGAGCACCTCCCCGACCCGGCCCATGGCCTGGCTGTCGGATGCGATGATCGAGAACGCCCCCAGATCGTGCAGGATGTCCTCCGCAGCAATCGTTTCCGGGCGGATGCGGCTCTCGGCAAAGGCGACGTCCTCGGGAATATTGGCGTCGAGATGGTGGCAGACCATCAGCATGTCGAGATGTTCGGCGGCGGTGTTCGCCGTATAGGGCAGCGTCGGATTGGTCGAGGACGGAATGATGTTGTCGAGCCCGCAGACCTTGATGATATCCGGTGCGTGGCCGCCGCCCGCACCCTCGGTGTGGAAAGCATGGATGGTGCGTCCATCAATGGCGGCAATCGTGTTCTCGACAAATCCGCTTTCATTGAGCGTGTCGGTGTGGATCATCACCTGCACGTCCAGGCGGTCGGCGACAGACAGGCAATTGTCGATGGCTGCCGGCGTGGTGCCCCAGTCCTCGTGCAGCTTGAGTGCACAGGCGCCGGCGGCGACCATTTCGCGCAGCGGCTTCGACTTGGACGCATTGCCTTTTCCGGCAAAGGCAAGGTTCATCGGGAAGGCATCGGCGGCCTGGATCATGCGGCCAATGTGCCACGGCCCCGGTGTGCAAGTGGTCGCCAGCGTGCCATGTGCCGGCCCGGTGCCGCCGCCCAGCATGGTGGTGACGCCGGACATCAGTGCCTCTTCGATCTGCTGCGGGCAGATGAAATGGATATGGGCGTCGAAACCGCCGGCCGTGACGATCTTGCCTTCTCCGGCAATCGCCTCAGTGCCCGGGCCGATGACAATATCGACACCGGCCTGGGTGTCGGGATTGCCGGCTTTGCCGATGCGGTCGATCTCGCCATCGCGAAGACCGATATCGGCCTTGTAAATGCCGGTATGATCAACGATGAGGGCGTTGGTGATCACCGTGTCGACGGCGCCTTCGGCGCGCGCAGTCTGTGACTGGCCCATGCCGTCGCGGATGACCTTGCCGCCACCGAATTTGACCTCATCGCCATAAACGGTCAGGTCGCGCTCGACCTCGATGAAAAGTTCCGTATCGGCCAGACGAACCTTGTCGCCGGTGGTCGGGCCGTACATATCCGCATAGGCGGCTCTGGAAATCTTTGCTGGCATGATGGTCTACAGATCCCCCATGATCTTTTTCTGGAAGCCGAACACCCGCCGATTGCCGGAAAATGCGACAAGCGTGACCTCCCGCTCCTGGCCGGGTTCGAAACGCACCGCTGTTCCGGACGCTATGTCGAGGCGCATGCCGCGTGCTTTTTCGCGATTGAAGTCAAGCGCATTGTTGGTCTCAAAAAAATGATAGTGGCTGCCCACCTGCACTGGCCGGTCGCCGCGATTGGCGACCCTGATTGTCACGGCCTGTGCGTCCTCGTTGAGGACAATGTCGCCTTCCGCGCATTGGATTTCTCCTGGGATCATGGTTTTTCTCCTAACGGATCGGCTGGTGGACGGTGACGAGTTTTACGCCGTCAGGAAATGTGGCTTCTACCTGAACGTCAAGGATCATTTCGGCAATTCCTTCCATGACCTGATCGCGCGTTACCACATGGGCGCCAGCTTCCATGAGATCTGCAACCGAGCGCCCGTCCCGTGCGCCTTCGACCACGAAGTCCGATATGAGGGCGATGGATTCAGGGTGATTGAGCCTGACCCCACGCGCCAGACGCTTGCGCGCAACCTCCGCCGCTATGGCGATCAGCAATTTGTCCTTTTCCCGTGGTGTGAGATTCATGAGACCTCCCTAAATGGTCCAGAGTTTTGGCAGTCCCTGGCGAGCGCCGGTGAGTTTTCTATTGCACAGGTCGATCACCGGCACGAGTTGTCTGCGCAGTTCGAAACCGCTTGGTGCCACCATGCGCACGACCAGCCGGTTTCCGGCGGAGGACTGCACGGCGCTGGCACCCGCATCGGGGCCGAGCATCCGGCGGACAGGATCGACCAGATCCGCAGCGTCACGGTGAACCAGAACCACAGTTGCCAGGGCGATGGCGTTGTTGGCAGTTGTATTGCGGCTCAAGACCGCCTGAATATCGCCTTCCAGCCTGGTGTCTTCGGCATGGAGAAGCCGGTCGCTGCGATAGATGCGCCAGCGGTCACGAAATACTGCTTGGCGGACAGTCTCGCCCATTGCCTGGCGGCCGATAATCAGCGGTTCGGCCACAAGCAGTCCCGCATCCGGTGCAAGATTGACGGTCAATTGCCTGGAAAGGGCGGATCGATCGAAAAGGATGGTTTCCTGCGGCAGCCATGACAGGACCGCGCCCGCGTGGAGGTTGATATCGACACCGACGCGCGCCGTGTCCGAGGCGGCGCGGTAGACCTTCTCGCAGGCCTGGGTAGTGACGACCGTGCTTGCCCCGTTGCCGACATCGATCGACCAGCGCATGTCATCGCCGCCCGTTAAGCCGCCGGATGTGTTGATCAATACCGCGTCAAGCGTCGCTCCATTATGGGTGCGCGGCAGGCGGATTTTGGCGGCGCCTTCCTGGTAGAGCCGGCCAAGCCGGGTCTTGCCGTCGAGATGCGCGAGCGACAGCCGTGCCGCGCCCCTGATCCGCTGCATGCGCACTTGCGGTTTTGTCTTGATGTCCAGCACTCCACCCATTTCACCCATGATTGCGTTCTATACCATCAGGTGGCGACGCACATCCTGATTATCGAGATCCGCGACCAGTCCGTGATGAACGATCTCGCCGCGATCCATACTATAGACCTTGTCGGCCAATTCGCGGCAAAAATCCAGATATTGCTGGCAGGAAAAACAGTCATGCTGCCCTTTGAATGATGCTGTCCGTCCGGCCGGCAGCGGGTTTAAGGCCGCAACCCCCCGATCGGCGCCAAGGGTGCGGGTTTTGGCAATTGACCGATCAGCGTATTCCCCCTTCGTGAATGAACGGATGAGAGCTGTTCATCGATGTTTCAATCAATTTTGCAATCGATTACAAATCGGCTATAAGTGGGTTTGTAGCAGGAAGCGGTCATGAGTTCACGAACGAAGATCAAGGACATCGCACGCGTCGCCGGCGTATCAACGGCAACGGTGTCGCGGGCGCTGAGCGATTCCTCGCTGGTGACACACGCGACGCGCGACAAGGTCCGGGAGGCAGCCAGCAAGCTCAATTACCGACTGAATGTTCGGGCGCGCAATCTGCGCATTCAAAAATCGATGGCCGTGCTGCTGGTCGTGCGCAATATGAGCAACCCGTTCTATCTGGAGATCTTCAAGGGCGTCGAAGCCGTGGCCCGCGCCGCGGGCTACGTCCTGCTCATGGGCAACACCGAAGATGACGACGACCGAGATATCGAATATTTCGACATGCTGCGCGACGGTCAGGCCGATGGCATGATCCTGATGACAGGTAAACTTCCGGCAGACCACGAGGTTCTGCAAACCGCATCCGGAATGGCGCCGATCGTCGTGGCGCTCGAAGCCGTCGATGACTGCAAACTTGCCCATATACAGATCGACAACTGCACCGCGGCGAAACAGGCCGTCAATCATCTGGTGTCGCTCGGGCACCGGCGCATCGCCCACATTTGCGGGCCGCTGCCTGAAATTCTCGGCCGTTTGCGGCTGGAAGGGTATCGCACGGCAATGGCCGAGGCGGGGCTCGATATTCCCGAAGGTTACGATCCTGTCGGCGATTATTCCATCCACAGCGGCAAGGAATGCTGCCGTCAGCTGTTTGACCGCGAAGATCCGCCAACGGCGCTTTTTGTCGCCAATGACGAAATGGCTTTCGGAGCGATCGGCGAGTTGCGCCGACGCGGCCTGGGCGTGCCGCAGGATGTGTCCGTCATCGGATTTGACGATCTTTTCATCAGCGAAAGCTACAGCCCGCCGCTGACGACGATCAGCCAGCCGCGCATGGAAATCGGCCAGACCGCGATGACCATGCTTCTCGACATTATAGGCGCGCGGCTGACCGATCCAAAGACGATCGAAATGCCGACGGAACTGATTTTGCGCGAATCGACCGGCCCCGTGATCCAATAAGCAGCTAGAGCGAGAACGGGTGAAAGGATTCAATATGACCCGATCTCGCTCTGGTCCTTGACCTGCCGGTTCGTTTGAAGCAAGACACCACCAAGATGCTGTGCCCGGGCTGCCAATTTGCCAATTGGCCGGTGGCGCAGTGTAACTCTTGTGATTAGGCGTTTCCTGGAGGACCTCCCAAATGAGCATTTCCGAAAAACTTCTGTCGCGACTGAGCGACCCGACACTTCTGCGCGCTGCCGGTCTTGTCGGTGGCAATTGGATCACCGAAACCGAAAGCGGCAAACGCTTCGACGTCGACAATCCGGCCACTGGAGAGGTGATTGCGACCCTGCCCGATATGGGGGCTGAAAACACAAGGCAGGCGATCGACGCAGCCTATTCCGCACAAAAGGAATGGGCAGCGCTGACCGCCAAGGAGCGCGGCGCGATCATGCGCCGGCTGTTCGAGCTGCAGATCGAGAATGCCGATGATCTGGCGACGATCCTAACGATGGAAATGGGCAAGCCGTACGCCGAGGCGCGAGGCGAAATCGTCTATGGCGCATCCTTCATCGAATGGTTCGCCGAAGAGGCCAAGCGCGTTTACGGCGATACCATCCCGGGTCATCAGCGCGACAAGCGCCTCGTCGTCATCAAGCAGCCGATCGGCGTTGTCGGCGCCATCACGCCGTGGAACTTCCCGAACGCAATGATCACAAGAAAGGTGGCGCCGGGCCTCGCGGTCGGCTGCACCACTGTGGTCAAACCGGCCCAGCAGACGCCGCTTTCGGCGATCGCCATCGGCATTCTTGCCGAACGTGCGGGCATGCCGGCAGGCGTGTTCAATCTTATTGTCGGCCAGGATGGACCGGCGATCGGCCGCGAACTGACCAATAATGACAAGGTCCGCAAGGTCACCTTTACCGGCTCGACGGAAGTCGGCCGGATTTTGATGCGGCAGTGTTCCGATCAGGTGAAAAAGATCGGCCTTGAGCTTGGCGGCAATGCGCCGTTCATCGTTTTCGACGACGCCGATATCGATGCGGCGGTCGAAGGCGCGATGATCTCAAAGTTCCGCAATGCCGGCCAGACATGCGTTTGCGCCAACCGGATCTTCGTGCAGGCGGGTGTTTATGACGCATTTGCGGAAAAGCTTGCGGCCAAGGTGGGCGAACTGAAAGTCGGCGATGGCTTCGAGGACGGTGTGACAACGGGTCCGATGATCGACGGGCAGGGCCTTGCCAAGGTCGAGGAACATGTCGCCGATGCGGTTGCGCATGGTGCCAGTGTGCTGACGGGCGGCAAGGCCGACGAACATGGCGGTACATTCTACCAGCCGACCGTGCTGACCGGCATGTCGAAGGAAATGAAGGTTGCGCGCGAAGAAACATTCGGACCGGTTGCGCCGCTCTTCCGTTTCGAAACCGTAGAGGAAGTCATCGCACTTGCAAATGACACCGAATTTGGCCTCGCGTCATATTTCTATGCCCGCGACCTGTCGCGTGTATGGACCGTTGCCGAGGCGCTGGAATATGGCATGGTCGGCATCAATACCGGCCTGATTTCGACCGAGGTCGCACCTTTCGGCGGCGTCAAACAGTCGGGACTCGGCCGCGAGGGTTCGAAATACGGCGTCGAGGATTTCGTCGAAATCAAGTATCTCTGCTTCGGCGGTATCGGCAGCTAGAGCGAACGTCTATGCCAATTGAAAACGGGGCCTCCAAGGTCCCGTTTTTTCATTCCGCTTTTTGATGGCGCTTTCTCAGGATGCAACCGACACAATGGCGCGGGCGAGGTCGTCGAGGCCGTCGCCCGGCAGGCCGGCAATGTTGATGCGGCTGTCGCCGATCATGTAGATGCCGTGTTCGTTGCGCAGCGTGCCGACCTGGTCCGGAGACAGGCCGAGGCGCGAGAACATGCCTTTCTGATTTGCGATGAAATCGAAGCGCGAACTGTTGGACGCCTTGCGCAGCGCAGCTGCGAAGTCCTGGCGCAGCCCGACCATCCGGGTGCGCATGGATTCAAGTTCCGCCATCCAGTCTGCCTTCAGTTCCGGGTCCTGAAGCGCAATACGAACGATGGCGGCGCCATGGTCGGGCGGCATGGAATAGATGCTGCGGGTCACCGACAGAAGCTGGCTGAATGCCGTGTCCGCCTCTTCGGAATTGGCGCCGACCAGCATGGCCGCGCCGACACGCTCGCGATAAACGGCGAAGTTTTTCGAGCAGCTTGCCGCAACCACCATTTCGGGAACGCTCGCCGCAAGAAGCCTCAGACCGGCCGCGTCTTCCTGAAGTCCGTCGCCAAAGCCGAGATAGGCAAAATCGACAAAGGGAAGAAGGCCCTTTTCGTTGCACAGATCCGAAATGGCCTGCCATTGCCCGATGGTGAGATCCGCGCCGGTTGGATTGTGACAGCAGCCGTGAAGCAGCAAGATGTCGCCGGCTTCGGCTTTGCCAAGCGTTTCGATCATGGCGTCAAACAGGACCAAACCGGTCGCAGAATCGTAATAGGGGTAGGATTGCGGGTTGAGCCCGGCTCCGCCCAAAAGCGGTATGTGGTTGGGCCAGGACGGATCGGACAACCAGATCGTCGCGCCGGGGCGTGCGCGGTTCACCATGACCGCAAGAATGCTCAGTGCACCTGAACCGCCAGGCGCCTGACAAACGCGCAGCCTGCCGGCGGGGACCGCATCACCCATGACGATGTCGCCCATGAGTGCGCAGAACTCCTTATCGCCCTGCAGGCCGACATAACTTTTGGTCGTCTGATCGTTGAAAAGGCGCTGCTCTGCCGCCCGGATGGAGCGCATGACCGTGGTGTCCCCGTTTTTGTCCTTGTAGACACCGACGCCGAGGTCCACCTTGTTGGTGCGGCTGTCTTCGCGAAACTGGGCCATGAGGGCAAGAATCTTGTCTGCCGGAGCAGGCTTCATTGTTTCAAACATTGTACATTCCTTACTGTTCCGCGCTCACCGGCAGTTCGGCCAGTCCGGCTTTCATATCCAACTTGGCCCTTGCTACCGCTTCTTCCTTCACAGGTCCATAGCCGCGTATCTGCATGGGTATTTCGAACAATGCGCACCAACGGGCCGCCGTATCTGCGGTCACTCCTTCGATATTGTCCCTGACGAGCGTTTCGAACCAGACGATGAGGTCGCGTTCGATGCGCCTGTCATGTCCATATCTGAATGGATCGAAGATAGTTCCGCGCAGGCCCTTGAAGCGTGCAAGCAACCGGAAGGCCGGCAGCATCCACGATCCGAACTGGCGTTTGCGTGGGCGACCGCGCGCATCCTTGCCGAGCGGCAGCAGCGGCGGTGCCATATAGTATTTGATGGAAAAATTGCCCGTGAACTGGCCCTGCAGTTTTTTCAGGAAGGCAGGATCGGCATGCAGGCGGGCCACTTCGTATTCATCCTTGTAAGCCATAAGCTTGAACAGGGATCTGGCGACCGCTTCGCTCAGTCCGCTGGCGCCGATCCTGTCTTCGTGGCTTTTGACGGCGTCGACCAACGCCTCGTAGCGGGCCGCATAGGCGTTGTTCTGGTACTGCGTCAAAAATTCCACGCGGCGACTGACGATTGAATCGAGCGTTTCGCCGATCTGTGTTTCCGTCGCCGGATCGTCGGGCAAAAGATCCGGCCGGGCCATTGCCAGCCGCCCCCATGAGAAGGCCTGGATATTCGCATCGATTGCAACGCCGTTCAGCTCGATCGCCCGCAGTAGCGCTTCCAGCCGCACAGGCACAAGACCAGCCTGCCAGGCAAAGCCAAGCAGGATGATGTTGGCATGGACGCTGTCGCTCAAAAGTCGTTCCGAAAGCCGGTTGGCATTGAACGTCGAGACATTATCCGCTCCGATGGCATCGGCGATCCTATCCGCGCGCTCGTCGACTGCGAGGCTTGCGTCTCGGAAGCGCACAATGTCGCCGGTGGGCGATTCCGCCAGATTGATCACCGCTTTCATGCCGGGCCGATAGGCGCTTGATGCTTTTGGTGAGGACGAAACGACGATGTCGCCGCCGATCAGGGCATCGGCCGATCCGTTGTCGATACGCACCTGGTTGATTTCGGCAGGCGAGGCGGCTAGCCGGATGTAGCTGAGGACGGGGCCGAATTTCTGTGCAAAGCCGGTAAAATCCAGCACCGAGGCGCCCTTGTCCTCTAGATGGGCGGCCATGGTGATCAGTGCGCCGACCGTGACGACCCCCGTGCCACCGACGCCGGTGACGAGGAGATTGTAGGGGCGGTCAAGTTTGTGCGCCTCGGGAAGCGGCAGTTCCATTGCCATTTCCACAGCGTCAGACTGCACGCCGCCGGCTTTTCTGCGTTCCGCTCCTTCGACTGTGACGAAGCTCGGGCAGAATCCATCGAGGCAGCTGAAATCCTTGTTGCACGATGAAAGGTTGATCCGGCGTTTGCGACCGAATTCGGTTTCCAGCGGTTCAATGCTCAGACAGTTCGATTCCACCGAACAGTCGCCGCAGCCCTCGCAGACCAGTTCGTTGATGACGGCAAAGCGCTTCGGATCCTCCATCTGGCCGCGTTTTCTGCGGCGTCTTTTCTCGGTGGCGCAGGCCTGTTCGTAGATAAGAACCGAAACGCCGGGGATCTCGCGCATTTCACGTTGCACCGGATCGAGATCGCGGCGGTGGTGCAGGGTGGTGCGCGGCGGAAAATCGGCGAGCACGAATTTTGTCGGTTCGTCGGAGACGAGCGCAATACGCTCGACGCCTTCAGCGCGGACCTCCTGGGCGATGGCCTGAACGCTGATCGGTCCGTCGACCGGCTGGCCGCCGGTCATGGCGACGGCGTCGTTGAAGAGGATCTTGTAAGTGATGTTGGCGCCGGCGGCGATCGACTGGCGGATCGCCATGGAGCCGGAATGGTAATAGGTGCCTTCGCCAAGATTCTGGAAGATATGGCCATTGCCGGTGAATTTCGACGAAGCGGCCCAGTTGACGCCTTCGCCGCCCATCTGAATGAGCGAGGTGGTTTCGCGATCCATCCAGCTGGCCATGAAATGACAGCCGATGCCGGCCAGCGCCTTGGAGCCTTCGGGCACCTTTGTCGATGAATTGTGCGGGCAGCCTGAACAGAAATAGGGCGTGCGTGTTGCGCCTGCGACACTGATGGGCGCGAGGCTGTTTTCGACGAGATGCGTAGCCCGTTTTGAATATTCGGCGGTCTCGAACACCAGATCGAGCCGCTTTGCGACAAGGGGTGCCAGCTGCAGAGGCGACAGTTCGCCCGTCCAAGGGATCAGCCGCTCGCCATTCTCGTCCCGCTTGCCGGCCATGTGATCGGGCTTTGCACCGGGATAGTCGTAGAAATATTCCTTGAACTGGCTTTCGATGATGCCGCGCTTTTCCTCGACGACCAGCACTTCTCGCTTGCCGCGGACAAAATCCAGCGCGTCGCGGCGGTCAAGCGGCCACACCATGCCGACCTTGTAGATATCGATGCCGATCTCGCGGCAGGCCGCTTCGTCAAGGCCCAGCAGGCGCAGTGCTTCCATCAGGTCGAGATGGCCCTTGCCGGTGGTGACGATGCCGAAAGTGGCATTGGAATTGTTGTAGATGCGCCGGTCGATCGGATTGGCTTCGGCAAATGCGAAGACAGCCTGTTTCTTTGCCTCCATGCGCTCTTCGATCTGAGGTCCGGGCAGATCCGGCCAGCGATAGTGCAGCCCGGTCGCCGGAATGTCGAAAACAGGGATTTTGAAGACCCGGTCGGGGAGAATTTCCACGGACCCCGCGGATTCGACCGTCTCCGAGATGGCTTTGAAGCCGACCCACATGCCGGAATAGCGGCTCAGCGCATAGCCGTATTCGCCGAATTGCAGATATTCATTGACGTTGGACGGGTTCAGTGTGGGCATGAACCAGGCCATGAAGGCAACGTCCGACTGGTGCGGCATGGACGACGAGACGCAGCCATGGTCGTCGCCGGCAACCACCAGCACGCCGCCGTTTGGCGAAGAACCGTAGGCGTTGCCGTGTTTGAGTGCGTCGCCGGCGCGGTCGATACCGGGGCCCTTGCCGTACCAAAGCCCGAAGACGCCATCGACCTTACGGTTCGGATCGGTTTCGACCTGCTGCGAACCGAGCACCGCTGTTGCCGCAAGGTCTTCATTCACCGCCGGCATGAATTCAATGCTGCGCTCTTTCAACAGCGCGGCCGTGCGCCACATTTCAAGATCGACGCCGCCGAGCGGCGAACCGCGATAGCCTGAGACAAAACCTGCGGTGTTGAGGCCCGCCTGGCCATCGCGCAGCGCCTGGTCAAGGACAATCCTGGTAATCGCCTGGGTGCCGGTGAGATAAACACGTCCGGACCGGCGCTTGTAGCGGTCGTCGAGACCGTATTGCGCAAGCGGCAATGCTGCGTGGACGTTCATGATGCGCATCCCCTGTCATTGTTTTGACGGCCATTTTACTCCAAAATTTCCGAATATTTTGTCCAGTTTGTTTTGTATTCAGAATAATGTAGGATAAATTATCCAAAAAGGGCGCGAATTCTGAAAAATTTGGTGAAAACGATGCGGCTCGACAATCATGACCGGGCGTTGCTGCGGGAACTGCAGATGGATTGTCAGATCACTAATCAGGCGCTGGCCGACAAGGTGGGGCTGTCAGCGTCCGTGTGCTGGCGGCGCGTGAATGCGCTGGAAAAATCGGGGATCATCCGCCGCTATTCGGCGATCGTCGACGGCCCGTCGGCCGGGCTCGGTTTTCAGGCGATCGTCTATGTGTCGCTGGTGCGGCACGAAACCAGCAGGCTGCAGGATTTCATTGCCGCCGTAACGCAGCGCGAGGAAGTGCTGGAGTGCCTGGCGACGACGGGCGATGCCGACTACCATTTGCGGGTGATCTGCGAGGATCAGGCCGCCTATAACCAACTTCTGGAGGATTTTCTGTTCCAGTTGCCGGGAATCGCCCACGTCAAAACCAGCCTGGTCCTGAAGGAGATCAAGTCACAGGCCTATATTCCCGTGTGAAGCCGTCGGGCGTTCACACGATTGCCCCTTCTTCAACGACTGCGCTGAAATTGGAAAAGAACTGACCGGCCAGCTTCTTGGATGTCGAATTGATCAGCCGGCTGCCCAGCTGGGCGAGCTTGCCGCCGATATCGGCTTTGACCGCGTATTCAAGGATCGTGTCATCGCCGTCCTCGATCAATCTGACGGTCGCGCCGCCTTTGGCGAAACCGGCGACGCCGCCCTTTCCCTCGCCGCTGATCGTATAACTTTCAGGCGGAACAAGGTCCGACAACTCAACCGTGCCGGTAAACTTTGCCTTCACCGGTCCGATGCGCAGAACGACCTTGGCGTTCATTTCCGTATCCGAGACCATTTCAAGTTCCTCACAGCCTGGAATGCACTGTTTGAGGATTTCGGGATCGTTCAGGGCATCGTAGACGGTCTGGCGCGGTGCATTGATACGCTGGGAGTCGTTCATTTCCATGAGAAATTTCTTGCATGTTTGGGGTTAGCCGCAGCAGGGCGCGGCGGGGTAGGCGGACCTGAGAGCCCGGCCGTAATCGTCGGCCGTGTCGATGTCTCGCACATAGGCCGAATTGTTGACGACGACCGCGCGCACCCGGTCGAGGTGATCGCGGATCAGCTTGCGGCAACCGGTATTGATGTCACCGTTCGCAGCGGCTTTGACCTGGTTTTGCGGCAGTATGATCGGATTGCCGCGTTGATCCAGGTATTGCGGAACAATGATGTGATCACCGCCGGCCTGTTCAAATGCGCGGGCGATGGCGTGGTAATCCCGTATCTGCAGATAGGGCATGTCGGCAAGGGCGATCATCGCGCCTTCCAAATAATCTGTGCCGTTGTTAAGGGCGCGCAGACCATGGACGACCGACGACATCGGCAGCATCATGACCGGTGACAGCAATGACCCTTCTGAATCCGGTTTTCACAAGCGTTATTGCCGTGTGGCGAACCAGCGGCTGGCCGCCGATCGCCTATAATGTGTTGCTTACCGACGTTGCGCTGCTCGAATATGTGGGTTTGCTGCAGTATGATACTTACAACATGATGGGCTGGAATCCGCCGCCTGTGCAGCAGAAAACGGGATCCTGAGGAACCCTCCATCTGCACAATTCGGCGTGAACGGGACTATGATCCCGCTGGCAAAGTCCCCTCCAGCTTGCAGATGATGCCGAGCATAACTTCGTCGGCGCCGCCGCCGATTGAAGCCAGTCGGCCGTCGCGATAGGCGCGGCTGACGGGATTGTCGGCTGTAAAGCCCATACCGCCCCAATATTGCAGGCAGGAATCGGCGACCTCACGGTACAGTCGCCCGCATTTGAGCTTTGCCATGGAGGCCAGTTTGGTTGCGTCCTTGCCGTTTACATAATCCTCGATGGCCCTCCATGTCAGCGAGCGGAGCGCTTCAACTTCGGTGCGCAGTTCTGACAGGCGGAAATGGACAGCCTGGTTGTCGAGGATCGATTTGCCAAATGCCTTGCGTTCGCGCGTATATTCGATTGTCAGATCGATCAACCGGTCGAGGCTCACCAGGATCGAGGCGGCGCACCACAGGCGCTCTTCCTGGAATTGCAGCATCTGCATGGTAAAGCCCATGCCTTCCTGGCCGACAAGGTTATTGCGCGGCACACGGACATTGTCGAAAAACAGCTGCGCGGTATCGGAGGAATGCATGCCGATCTTATGGATCTTCTGCCGTTCGACACCTTTTGAATCCAGCGGCACGATGATCAGCGACTTGTTCTTGTGTGCCGGACCTTCACCAGTATTGACCAGCAGACAACACCAGTCGGCCTGCATGCCGTTGGTGATCCACATTTTCGAGCCGTTGATGACATAGTCGCCGCCGTCCACGACCGCGCGCGTCTTGATTGCTGCGACGTCCGAACCGCCGCCGGCTTCCGAGACGCCAATGCAGCCGACCATTTGGCCGGCAATGGAGGGCGCCAGCCATTGCTGTTTTAGCTCATCTGATCCGAACCGGTTGAGTGCAGGGGTGCACATATCGGTCTGAACGCCGATGGCCATGGGCACACCGCCGCAGTTTACCTCGCCCAAAGCTTCGGCCATCACCATGGAATAGGAAAAATCGAGCCCCAGACCGCCGCAGTCAGGATCGTATTTGACGCCCAGCAATCCCAGCTCGCCCAGTTTGGCGAAAACTTCATGGGCTGGAAACTGTTCAGAATTTTCCCACTCGTCGACGAACGGATTGATCTCCGACTGGATGAACTTCGAGACTGTGTTGCGCAGTTGCTCGTGTTCCTCGGTGAGTTGCATATGTTCCTCCTCGCAGGGGTGCACAGGGCTGTTGGCGTCGCCTGCCGCGATCATTTCACCGTTTGACGTATACGTCAATTCATTCATCTATGCGAAAACTGATTGCAGGCAGGTGAGCGGATGCGTATATGTGGAGGCAATCACACCAAAGCCAAGGAGTATGGATATGAGTGTTGCTGAAATTGCGGCGTCGATGAAAGACCGGGTCGCTGAAGGTTCCTTTGACAAGATCGTCAAATTCGATTGCGGTGACGATGGTGTCCTCGTTATCGATAATCAGTCTGTGAGTACTGAGGATCAGGAAGCCGATTGCACGATCGGTGTCAGTCTCGAAGATCTTCAGTCGATCATCGCAGGTGAACTCGATCCGACGGGTGCATTCATGCAGGGCAAGCTCAAGGTCGAGGGCGACATGAGCGTAGCCATGAAACTCGGGCAGGTGCTTTAGACCTTTGAGTCGCATTGGAGAAGAGGATGGTGCCGGTGCAGCCGAGACGATGGCAATGCGCCGCGGAGCAGCCGACGGGCAGGAGCTTTTCGGCATAGCCGATCTCGCGGAAGAGTTCGGCATTACCACCCGTACGATCCGATTTTACGAAAACAAAGACCTCATTCACCCGGCGCGGGTGAATGGGGCCCGTGTCTATACAAGACGCGACCGTGCAAGGCTTGCTCTCATCCTGCGCGCCAAGACCATCGGTTCAACGCTTGCGCAGATCAGGCATTTTCTCGATCTTTATGGCGAGCATGGCGAGGGACACATCGAGCAGCTGGAATATGTTGTGGACGAGACGGGCAAGGCCATCGCAGATCTTGAAAAGAAGAGGGCACTGATCGGCGATACGCTCAAAGAGCTTCAAGCGATCCGGAAAAGCTGCCTCAATCGTCTTGAAAACAACTGAGCCGACGGCCGGTTGTCCATCTTTGATTGAATCAATGTCCGCGCGCGGCTGACCGCAATTCACCCAAGCCAAGCCTGCTACCGATATCGAAACGGGTGGCGGACAAATCGGCTATGGTGTGATGTGACAGCACCTCGAGAAACGCGTTCAACGCTTCACGCCAGGCGGAATTCAGCGCACAGCTGTTTACGAGCGGGCACTCTGCCTCGTCATTTTCGAAACATTCCGCCATGGCAAAACTGTCTTCAGTCTCGCGAATTACATCGAACAGGGTGATTTTTTCGGCAGGCCGGCCGAGTTTGATGCCGCCATTGCGGCCCCTGACCGTTTGAACAATGCCGGACCTTACAAGCGGCTTCAAAATCTTGAACAGAAACAGCTCGGAAACGCCGTATGCCCTGGCAATTTCAGGTACGCGACTCAACTCGTTGCGATCGGCTGCACAATACATGAGCATGCGCACGGCATAGTTTGTTTGTTTTGTTATGCGCATTCTCGTTCATCCGGAAATTGGAGTGCAGGAAGTCGCAGAAATTGGAACTATTCTACAAAATTCGATTTTTTTCGTCAAGTTTTTGAGATTTGCGCGCGGTGTATCTTTGCAGATAAACGATACGGCACCATACTATTTTATCTCTAATATTCAGTAGGTTATTAGAACCATTATAAACTGGGCAAAAAAATTGAAATTTGCTCTCATCTTTTATTGCCATCGGCCACTTAAATGGAGTATTGGCGTCATGTTAAATCCATTCCGCAGGCATAAAGGAACCATCATGTGCGCCAAATCATTCTCCGCAGCAGGCTTGAGCATCCTGATCGGGGCCACGGTTGGAACGACGACGCTGGCAGCGGAAGTCAATATTTATTCGTACCGCCAGCCCGACCTCATTGCTCCTTTGCTGGATGCCTTCACCACCGAGACCGGCATCAAGACCAATGTCCTGTTCCTGAAGAAGGGGCTTGTGGAGCGACTGAAGGCGGAAGGAGAAAATTCGCCGGCGGACGTGATCATGACCACTGATATCGGCCGTTTGAGCGGTGCAAAGTCCGAAGGTGTCACACAACCGGTTGAAAACGCAGCCGTCAACGGCGCCATACCCGAAAACTATCGAGATCCCGAAGGTCACTGGTTCGGCCTGACCACCCGTGGCCGCGTCATCTACGCATCGAAGGACCGTGTCGATCAGGATACGATTACCTATGAGGAACTCGCGGATCCGAAATGGAAGGGCAAGATCTGCATCCGCAGCGGTCAGCATGCCTATAATGTGGCTCTGATCGCTTCGATGATTTCCCATCTCGGCGAGGACAAGGCCGAGGAATGGCTCGCAGGTGTCAAGGATAACCTTGCCAGGAAGCCGGGCGGAAATGATCGGGCGCAGGCAAAGGGTATCTTTGCAGGCGAATGCGATCTCGGCATCGGCAATACCTATTATGTCGGCCTGATGATGACCAACGACAAAGAGCCTGAGCAAAAGGACTGGGCAAATGCCATCAAAGTTCTGTTCCCTAATTCAAACGATCGCGGAACCCACGTCAATATTTCCGGCATGGCGCTGGCGAAGAACGCTCCGAACCGCGATGACGCCATCATGTTGATGGAATTCCTGGCAAGCCCGAAGGGCCAGGAAATCTACGCCGAACAGGTGTTTGAATATCCGGTCGACCCGAACGCCAAATCCACCGAGATCGTTCAATCGTTTGGCGACATCAAGCCGGATCCGCTCGGGCTTGATGAGATCGCCAAGAACCGTGCGGCCGCATCCGTGCTGGTCGACAAGGTCGGCTTCAACAACTGACGATCCTGCAATCGGGATGAACAGGAAAGGGCGGCTCAGTGCCGCCCTTTTGCTTTAGTCAGCGGCCGATATGGGTCTTGCCGCGTTTTTTTGCGAGCGCGATCTGTTTTTGCCGTTCGCGGTAGCGCTCGCGATCTTCGGCGCTGCGTTCTTCAATGCAATGGGGGCAGGAAACGCCGGCCTCATAGGCAGGGTCTTTTGTCTCCTGAGGGGTCAGCGGATGGCGACAGGCGTGGCAAAGAACATGTTCGCCCTCTTCCAGGCCGTGGGTGACGGAAACCCGCTCATCAAAGACAAAACATGCGCCATCCCAAAGGCTCTCTTCCTGCGGCACTACTTCAAGATATTTTAGGATGCCGCCCTTGAGGTGGAACACATCCTTATAACCCTCGGCCTTCATGAATGCGGTCGCCTTTTCGCAGCGGATGCCGCCGGTGCAGTACATTGCGATTTTTGGCTTGTCGTGAAGGCCGGTCTGGTTTCTGACCCAGTCAGGAAATTCGCGGAATGTCTTTGTGTGCGGATCAACCGCTCCCCGGAAAGTGCCGATGGCCGTTTCATGGTCATTGCGCGTATCGATTACAATCGTATCGGGATCCGAAATCAGATCGTTCCAGTCTTTCGGATCGACATAGGTGCCGACACTTTCAAGCGGGTCGATGTCTTCGACACCCATCGTCACGATTTCCCGCTTCAGGCTCACTTTCATGCGGTGAAACGGCATTTCGGCGGCGCGGCTTTCCTTGTGCTCGAGGCGGGCAAGTTCGGGGATTGACCGGATAAACGAGAGGGCGGCCGCAATGTCTTTGTCGCGCCCGGCAATTGTCCCGTTAATGCCTTCGTCCGCCAGGAGCAGGGTTCCCTTGACGCCGTTTTTCTCACAGACCGCCTGGATCCGTGTCTGCAGGGCTTCAAAACGCGGCAAGGGCGTAAAGTGATAGAGTGCCGCCACCAGAAAACCGGTCTTTTCAGCAGTGTTGGTTTCTTTGTCTGCAGTCATAGTTCTGGCCATACCGCGTCTTGGACGGCTGTGCAATTGCTGTCATTGCCGCAGGCCCGCGCGGCTTTTGCAGCACCATATCACAATGTTGCAACCGGGATTTACCGGTTGCGCTGTGGACATAGCCCCCGCCGCAGGCTAATCGGTTGAAATATTTTCCATGATGATGGTGCGAAATGGGCAAGAAAACCGAAAAACTGGTGTCGATCCTGCAATTGCAACCGGTTGTTCCGGTGCTGGTGGTGGAGCGGGTGGCAACGGCCATTCCGCTTGCAAGAGCACTGGTTGAAGGTGGATTGAAAGCCATCGAGATAACCCTTCGCACCGATGCGGCGCTTGATGCCATCAAGGCCGTGGCCGACGAAGTGGACGGCGCTGAAGTCGGCGCCGGAACCATTTTGAACGCGCGCCAATATGAGGCGGCGGTGCTTGCGGGATCGAAATTCATCGTCAGTCCGGGCACCACGCAGGAACTGCTTGATGCGGCATCGCGATCGGATGTGCCGATGCTGCCGGGTGCGGCAACGCCCAGCGAAATCATGGCGCTGCGCGAAGAAGGCTATGCGGTCATGAAGTTCTTCCCGGCCGAACAGGCCGGAGGCGCCGCCTATCTGAAATCGCTTTCCTCGCCGCTGGGCGGCATCAGTTTTTGTCCGACCGGCGGCATCACGACAAAGAACGCAAGGGATTATCTGTCCCTGCCCAATGTCATCTGTGTCGGCGGGTCGTGGGTCGCGCCGAAAAAACTGGTCGAGGGCGGCGACTGGGCTGCGATTACGGCACTGGCCGCGGATGCAGCGAAACTGTCCGTTGCGGACTGATATGGATTTTATATCGGGCAATGTAGCGCAAGCGGGCGTAATTCAGGTTTGAAACAGCGGGACTTTGTTCTTATCTGAAATGTAAAATGTTCCGTTCTTCAGAAAGGCCAGCGTGATGTTCGATCCCAAAACTCTTCTCGATCAGTTTCTCGGCTCCAAAGTTCCCGGCACCAACGACACTGTGCGCGGCAAGGCCGGCGATGCCGTCCAGCTGGCCAAGGACAACCCGCTCGCAACCGGCGCCATCGCCGCCGTACTGCTCGGCACCGGTGCCGGCCGCTCTATAACCGGATCCGCCCTGAAGCTGGGCGGGCTGGCCGTTGTCGCTGGGCTCGGCTACCAGGCCTATAAGAACTACCAGGCCGGAAAAGCCCCGCAGGAAAGTGAGACGCCGCAACTGGAAACCGATGTGGTTCCGGAAGCCGAACGGTCGGGTTTTGATACCGATGTCGAAAAGATGGACGACGATTTTGCGCTGGCGCTGATGCGCGCCATGATCGCGGCGGCGCGAAGCGACGGTCATGTCGATGAGGAGGAACGCGCCCGCATTGCCGACCGGCTCGCGGTGTCCGGCCTCGCCTCGGATGCGCAGGCCTTCATCAACGCCGAATTGGAAGGTTCGGCGCCGCTGGATGAAATCGTCGCCGCGGCGAAAACGGATGAACAGAAGGTCGAGATCTACACCGCCTCAAGGCTCGCAATCGATCCCGATACCCGTGCCGAGCGGGGCTATCTGAATATGCTTGCCGGCCGTCTCGGTCTTCCGGATGAACTCGTGGATCACATCGAGGCAACGGTCTCCGGGGTTGTGGCGTAGAACAGGACACACTCCGGCCAAGTCAACTTGCCGCTTTGCAATCGCGCCCGTAACTGATTTAAGTTCGCCTGATTGCAAAAGGATATCGGCTTGTAATGATTTGGCGAATTGCAGCGGTCTTACTTGCACTGGCTGTGCCTCTGTCAGTGGCAAATGCCGCCGACCGGACGCTGGTGTTCGCGGCTGCCAGCATGAAGGATGCGGTGGAAGCGCTGGCGCAGACCTACAGCGAAGAAAGCGGCCATGAGATTGTCGTCTCTGTCGCAAGTTCGGGAACACTTGCCAGGCAGATTGAAGCCGGGGCACCCGCCGATATCTATATAGCCGCCAATCCCGAGTGGATGGATTATCTCGAAGAGCGCGATCTGATCGCGTCCGACAGTCGTGAAAACCTGGTCGGAAACACGCTCGTTGCCGTAGCGTCACAACATGGCGGCCATACTCCGGAGCAAGTGGAAACGGAGGCAATTCTAAAAACGGATCGTCTGGCCATGGGAGATCCCGGCCATGTGCCCGCCGGATACTATGCCAGACAGGCGCTCATGGACCTTGGTCTGTGGGACGGTTTGCGGACCAAGGCCGTATACGGTGAAAATGTGCGGGTATCTCTGGCGCTGGCGGCGCGAGGTGATGTTGCCTATGCCGTCGTCTACGGGTCGGATGCAACGATGCGCGATGACGTGGACATTATCTATACATTTCCCGCGGATACGCATGACCCGATCGCCTACCCGGCGGCGCTGACACCGGCTGCAGGCGATGGATCGAAGGCCTTTCTCGAGTTTCTCTTTTCCGAAACTGCGCAGGAGGTGTTTGCGTCCTTCGGATTCAGCCTCCTGTCGAACAGCGGATCGGACAGCTAGGAGATGGCGGAGAGCGATATCGTCGGCATTGTGCTTCTGTCGTTGAAGATCGCAGCAACTGCGATGGTGTTCGCAGTGCCGCTCGCGTTTCTGGTCGCCTGGATACTGGCGCGCTGCGAATTTTACGGGAAAAGCCTTTTGCAGGCGCTGGTCACGCTGCCGCTTGTGATGCCTCCGGTCGTCACCGGCTACCTGCTGCTTGTCGCATTCGGCCGCAACGGAAGCCTCGGCAAAGCGTTCCATGCCATCGGTATCGATTTTGCCTTCGAGTGGAAGGGCGCGGCGCTTGCCGCGGCGGTCATGGCCTTTCCGTTGCTGGTGCGGCCGATGCGTTTGTCAATCGAAGCACTGGATCGCGGTCTCGAGGAGGCTGCAGCCACGCTGGGCGCAAGCGCTGTTACACGGTTTTTCACCATCACATTGCCGCTCGTTCTTCCCGGTGTGATCGCCGGCGCCGTGCTCGGCTTCGCAAAGGCGCTGGGCGAGTTCGGTGCGACCATCACCTTCGTTTCCAATATTCCGGGAGAAACCCGGACGCTGTCGCTTGCCATCTATTCGCTGCTGCAAAGCCCAGCGGGTGATCGGGCGGTGATCGTGCTGATCGCCATTTCGGCGCTTCTGGCTATCGGGTCGGTGCTGTTGTCGGAATGGGTCGGCAGGCGGATTGCGCGGAGGGGTCGGTCATGAGCCTGGAAGTGCTGGTCCGCTCGCGCCTGGGGACCTTTGAAATTGATGCGGCTTTCGAGGCCGGTACCGGCGTCACTGCTCTGTTCGGACAATCCGGTTCGGGCAAGACAAGTCTTTTGAAAATGATTGCCGGGCTGGTGCAACCGCAATCCGGGCATATCCGGGTGGACGGGACTGCCCTCTTCGACAGTGAAGGGGGCGTTGATTTAGTGCCGCAAAGCCGCCGCATCGGAATGGTGTTCCAGGATGCGCGGCTGTTTCCGCACATGTCCGTCTCACGCAATCTCACCTATGGTCGCTGGGCCGGCAAGCGCAAGGGAACGGCAGATATAGGACGTATCACCGAGCTGCTCGGGATTGGATCGCTGCTCAACCGCTATCCGGCAACGCTTTCGGGCGGCGAAAGGCAGCGGGTTGCCATCGGCCGCGCACTGCTCGCAGATCCGGCGCTGCTTTTGATGGACGAGCCGCTGGCTTCGCTCGATCAGGAACGCAAGCGCGAGATCCTTCCCTATCTGGAAGAGGTACGGGACGAAACGGGACTGCCCATCGTCTATGTCAGCCATGAGGTCGACGAAGTGGCGCGGCTAGCCGATACGCTGGTGCTGCTGTCGGATGGAAAGGTGCTCGGTTCCGGCGATGCGGTCGAGGTGTTTTCGAAACTGGAATTCGGTCCGGCGCTGGGCCGGCATGAGGCCAGCGCGCTTCTCAGCGGAACGGTGAGCGGATTCAATGCCGAATACGGGCTGTGCGAAGTGTCTCTTGATGGCGGTCAGACGATTTATGTGGTCAACAACCGGGTCAGGGTTGGGGACCGCCTGCGCATGCGCATCAAGGCGCGGGACGTGGCGCTTTCACTGACAGCGCCTGAAGGCATCAGCATTCGCAACGTGCTGTCGGGAAGCATTGACAGCTTCGCCATCGATGAAAGCCCGTTTGTCGAAATCGTGCTTGATATTGCAGGGCAGACGCTGCGCGCGCGCATCACGCGGCATGCCTTCGACGAACTCGGTATCCAAAAGGGATTGCCGGTCTTTGCGATGATCAAATCCGTGGCCATCGGCCAGCGCATGCTATCGGGGCGCAACTGATGGCGGTTCATTTGGCTTTT
>JAAEOH010000239.1 GCA_024244645.1 Hyphomicrobiales bacterium | reverse complement strand
GGCCAGTGTCCGCGCAAGCCCGAGAGTGGAGTAGATCGCCACCACGACAGCCAGCGCCCACAACCAGAGGCGCCGTTCCCGATCGGAGGAAAAAAGGGCCATGATCGGCTTTGATTAAGGTAAGAACGCAGCAAGAGTTAGGCCGATAGATCGAGCCCGCCGAACGGCTCAAATGAAAGCTTCAACGGCAAACCAACAGACGAGTGCCTGAACATGCGTACGCCAGTTCCCGAAACCGTTTCATAAAGTGGCCCATGAATATGGGGCTGGACACAGTGGAGTAAAGGGTTGCGTGAACGGCGAGACCGGATTCTGCAGTAACCGCCTAATATCGGTTATTCCCACTTAATCCCGGATAATTCCCTACAGTCCGGTTTAATTGTTTTGTTTACAAGGGCCGAACACGCCGTATCGTGCAGGGCCATATCGCAGCTAAGTATCTGAATTAATTATAGTTGTAGGAATTCCTAATCGCCCCGGGTGGAAAATGGCGGCAAACAACGGGTTCCAAAATGTAGTTATTCTTTGATTTTATTGGGGTTTTAGAAAATTTTCGAGATTGGCTGTGGGATAACCTGACGTGGCAATCCGATTGGGAACCCAAAACAATGGCGGCTTAGGCAGCGTAACAGTCCGACTTTCAAGGTTTGAACGAATCGCCGCAACAGCCTGTTTGTCATTGCGCCTTTGATTCTGAATTGAGCGACGGTCACAAGCCTGCGGTGGTGCAAGCTTTATCTCCTCTTGTGCCTAAGTCTCCTGTATCCGCACAATTCTACAGCTACTGCCTTGACACTTTTGGAACGATCCAATAAATCTGTTCTTACGGTTTGGAACGTACCAAAAGGGAAGCAAAAATGCAGTGGGGTCTTATTGGTGCAAGCACCATCGCTTCTGAACACGTCATCGCTGCGATCCGGACCCAGGAGGGCAACAGCATAAAATCAGTGCTGAGTTCCAATGCGCAGCGCGGTGCCGATTACGCGGCCCGGCATTCCATTCCCGCAAGCGTTACTGATCTTAATGCAATTGTCGACGATGCCGACATTGACGCTGTCTATATTTCCACGACCAACGAGAAACACTTCGAACAGGCCATGGCATCGATAGCCGGGGGCAAACATGTGCTTTGCGAAAAGCCCCTGGCCATGACGGTAAGCGAAGCCATCAAGATGGTGCATGCATCAGAGGAGGCCGGTGTCGTCTTTGCGACCAACCATCACCTGCGCAATGCCGGTTCGCACCTGGCGATCCGCGACCTCATTCAATCCGGTCGACTGGGCAAAATCCTCAGTGTGCGGATCTTTCACGCAGTCCATCTGCCGACACATCTGCAAGGCTGGCGCATCAATGACGCGGCAGCCGGTGGCGGGGTCATTCCGGATATCGTTGTGCACGATGCCGACACCGTACGGTTTTACCTCGGCGAAGATCCTGTCGATGTTGTTGCAAAGGCGGGTATATCCGGCATGGGGCAGGGCGTCGAAGACAGCGTTATGTCCGTCTGGTCTATGCCCTCAGGGGCAATGGTGCAGACCCATGAAAGCTTCACGCATCCTTTTGCCGGAACGGGCATCGAAGTGCACGGCACCGAAGCCTCGGTCATCGCGCGCAACGTCATGACCCAGCAGCCGGTCGGCGAGATATTGTTGGTCGATGGCAGCGAGCGTGAGGACGTCGAATATTCAGATCACGGCCTTTATGACCGCTCTTTGTCATTGTTCACCAAGGCGGTGGCAGGCGATGGCCGTCCAGCTGCGGATGGTGTCGATGGCGTGAAATCGCTCGCCGTCGCACTTGCCGTTCGCCAGGCCGCCGTGCAGGGACAGGCCGTGCGTGTGGATTACGGGGGCATCTAGACCATGGAATCGAAAGTGGTCACGGCAGAAGTCGCTGTTGCAAAAATTGCAGACAATGGGGTTGTTTCGGTTTCCTCTTCGTCGGGGCTTGGCTGTCCCGATAAAGTGCTTGCCGCGATCGGCGAGCGTTTCGTGCGTGAAGGCCGTCCACGCAATCTAACGACGTTGCATCCGATAGCGGCCGGTGACATGTATGGCATCAAAGGCGTCGACCACATTGCAAAAGACGGTCTTTTGTCGACGATTATCGGTGGCTCCTTTCCAAGCGGCCCGTCATCAATGCCGATGCCGGACATCTGGCGCATGATCGTCGAGGACAGGGTTGCAGCCTACAACGTGCCTTCCGGCATCATGTTCGACATGCATCGCGATGTTGCGGCACGTCGACCGGGCGTGATGACAAAAGTAGGGCTTGAGACATTCGTCGATCCAATTCGCGAGGGCTGCGCCATGAACGCGTCGGCTGAAGCCCGGCCCATCGTTTCCCGTATGGAACTTTCCGGTGAAACATGGCTGCATTTTGCCAATATCGTGCCCGATATCGCAATCCTGAGGGCGACGACTGCCGATGAGTGCGGCAACCTTACCTATGAGCATGAGGGTGCGTATCTTGGTGGTCTCGATCAGGCGATCGCGGTACGCAATCACGGAGGATTGGTCATTGCCCAGGTCAAGCGGGTAACAGCTTCAGGTTCTTTGCGTCCACACGATGTGCGTGTTCCCGGGCACCTTGTCGACCTGATAGTCGTTGATCCGGACCAGCGGCAGACAACTGAAACACTCTACGATCCGGCAATCTGTGGCGAGGTCATGCGGCCTCTTTCGAGTTTTTCACTCGCCGAACATGGTGTCGACAAAATAATCGCCCGTCGAGCGGCCATGGAACTCAGATCCGGCCAGACCGCCAATCTCGGTTTTGGCATTTCTGCCATGGTGCCCAGGGTGCTTCTGGAAGAAGGACATGCCGGCGCCGTCACCTGGGCGATCGAACAGGGGGCCGTGGGCGGTGTGCCACTGACCGGTTTTGCATTTGGCTGCGCGTCAAATGCCGACGCGTTCGTGCCGTCACCCAATCAGTTCACCTATTTTCAGGGTGGCGGCTTTGATGTGTCATTCCTTTCTTTTCTCGAGGTCGATGTCGAGGGCAATGTGAATGTTTCCAAACTCGGTAAAAAACCATATCTTACAGCTGGTTGTGGCGGTTTCGTCGATATTACGGCGCACGCGAAGAAGATCGTTTTCGCGGGCCTCTTCGAAGCCGGTGCCGAGCTCGAGCTGACCGGCGAGGGCTTGCGCGTCGTCACGCCGGGAAAGTTCACCAAGATGGTCGATGCCGTCGAGCATGTGACTTTCTCCGGCCGCCGCGCCCGCGAAACGGGACAGGAAATTCTCTACATTACGGAGCGTTGCGTCATCCGGCTTGAATCCAATGGCCTCGTAGCAACCGAAATCATGCCGGGCATTGACCCTGAGACCGATATAGTCGCAGCTTCGAATAGCCGTGTCAGCATCGCCGAGAACGCGCGTACGATGTCCACATCACTTCTGTCTGAAGACAAAATGGGGCTGGTATTGTGAGCAAACTGCATTTGATTGCCCAAGGTTCGATTGCCGAACTCCGGATCGATAATCCCGCCAAGCTGAATGCACTGACGATGCCGATGCTGGAAGCGCTCGAAACGCATTGCAATGCGCTCGACCGCGATGCCTCAATACGCACAGTCGTTGTCACTGCGGAAGGAGATCGTGCCTTTTGCGCAGGCGCCGATATCAATGCCTGGTCGGAACTTCCTCCCGCCGATTTTGCCAGGCACTGGGTGCGGGATGGTCATCGCATATTTGACTGTCTCGCACGCCTTTCCAAACCAACCGTGGCCGCAATCACCGGACATGCATTCGGAGGCGGCCTGGAACTGGCGGCCGCCTGCGATATCCGGGTGATGGCACCTGAAGCAACCCTGGCGCTGCCGGAGGCCGGCGTCGGCATCATTCCAGGCTGGTCCGGCACCCAGCGCCTCGCGAGGCTGCTGCCGGAGCCGGTCTTGAAAGAGATGGCATTGTTCGGCCGGCGACTTTCCGCAGATCGTGCGCTGGCGCTCGGCTTCGTCGCAGACGTAGCAGAAGATGCCGCCGCCGCGGCAAGCGAATTCGCCAAACAAATCCTCGGCACGTCGCCGCGTGCAACGGAAGTCGCAAAATATATGATCCATGGTGCAGTCGGCGAAGACCGCGGCGCCATGATCGAAGCGCTTGGCGGCGGCATGATTGCGGCAAGCGATGACAAGGCCGAAGGTGTTGCCGCCTTCCGCGCCAAACGCAAACCGCAATTCCCCGGAAAGTGACGATGACAACGCACGATCTTACGCTCATTTCCGCAACGGACAGTTCAGTTTTGCCGCGCGAGCCTTTTGTTGCCCGTCATCTCATCGACGGTCGGTGGTGCGAGAGCGGCGACGCAGCTGTCTTCGAGCGCCGTTCGCCGGCACATGGCATCCTGGTGACACACGCGGCGCGAGGTGGCATCCGCGAGACGGAGGCGGCCATCGGGGCTGCGCGCCGGGCATTTGACGATGGGCGCTGGTCATCGATTTCCGGCAGAGACAGGGCCACGTTGCTGTTGCGCGTGGCTGACCTGATCGATCGCGATCGTGAACGCATCGCGTTGATGGAAACACTGGAAAGCGGCAAACCGATCAGCCAGGCGAGGGCTGAAATAGAGGGTGCGGCGGATCTGTGGCGCTATGCCGCCTCACTGGCGCGGACAATGCACGGCGACAGCCACAATGCCCTCGGTCCGGACATGCTCGGCATCGTTGTGAAGGAGCCGATCGGTGTCGCCTCGATTATCACGCCGTGGAATTTTCCCTTCCTGATCGTTTCGCAGAAACTGCCATTCGCGCTGGCGGCGGGATGTACCGCGGTCGTTAAACCTTCAGAGCTTACACCGGCAACCACGGTCATTCTCGGTGAACTGCTGATTGAGGCAGGATTGCCGGCCGGTGTCGTCAACATCGTGCTCGGATATGGTGAGCCGGTGGGTGCATTGATGACCATGCATGGCGATGTCGACCTGGTTTCCTTCACCGGCTCAACCGCGATCGGCAAGGCAATCGTTGCAGCCGCGTCCGGAACACTGAAGAAGGTCTCACTTGAACTCGGCGGTAAAAATCCGCAGGTGGTGTTTGCGGATGCGGATATCGACAGTGCAGTCGATGCGATCGTCTTCGGCATCTATTTCAATGCAGGGGAGTGCTGCAATTCAGGATCGCGAATCATCGTCCACAAGGATGTGATCGAAGAAGTGACGGAACGGGTGGTCGCATTGTCACGCAAAGTACCGTTCGGCGACCCGCTGCACGACAACACCAAGGTCGGTGCCATCGTATCACTTGAACACAGGAGCAAGATCGACGGATATGTGAAATCGGCGGAGGCGGCGGGCGCCACCGTGCGGCTCGGTGGCAGTTCACTTTCCGTTCCGGGATTGCAGGAACAGTTTTACCAGCCTACCGTTGTGACAGGCGTGACGGGTGACATGGCCATCGCCCGCGAGGAGGTTTTCGGGCCGGTCTTGTCGGTGCTCGAATTCAGCACGTTCGATGAGGCGATAACACTTGCAAATGATGCGGCCTATGGCCTGTCGGCTGGTGTGTGGACCGAAAATGTCCACACCTGCCTGGAATTTACGCGCCGTGTGCGGGCCGGAACCGTCTGGACCAACACCTGGATGGACGGATTTGCGGAACTGCCGTTCGGCGGTGTGAAAGAAAGCGGCCTTGGGCGCGAGCTCGGGCACTACGGACTTGAGGAATACCTGGAGGTAAAAACCGTGCAGATGCGGATCGGCCGCACGCGCACGCCCTGGGTTCAAAACCGCTGACCAGCGACACCACTGTCGGGCAGCGCAAGACAACGCAATTTCAGGAGGAAACCCATGCGTTTGAACATCACAAAGACAATTTCGGCTTTTGCCGTCCTCGCCGCATCCACGAGCTTCGCCCATGCGGGCGACGTGGAAGTTCTTCACTGGTGGACGTCGGGCGGTGAAGCCGCGGCGCTCAATGTGCTGAAGGAGGATCTCGAATCCCAGGGCATAGGCTGGCAGGACATGCCGGTTGCAGGCGGCGGGGGCACACAGGCAATGACCGTGCTGCGTGCACGCGTGACCTCCGGAAATGCCCCGACGGCGGTGCAGATGCTCGGTTTCGACATTACCGATTGGGCCAAGGAAGGCGCCCTCGCCAACCTGAACGACATTGCAGCAGCAGAAGGCTGGGATAGCGTTGTTCCGGAAGCGCTGCAGAAGTTTTCCAAGAATGACGGACAGTGGGTCGCTGCGCCGGTCAACGTGCATTCGACCAACTGGGTCTGGGCCAACAAAGCCGTACTTGATGATCTTGGAATTTCACAACCCGCAAGCTGGGACGAACTCGTAGCGGCAATGGAGAAGGTCAAGGCGTCGGGCAAGACAGCCGTCGCCCATGGCGGCCAGCCATGGCAGGATGCAACGATCTTCGATGCCGTCGCCATGTCGGCAGGCGGGCCGGATTTCTACAAGGCCGCATTCGTCGACCTTGATCCGGAAGCCCTCGGCTCCGACACCATGAAAGAGGCGTTCGACCGCATGGCGGTGATCCGCAGCTATGTCGACGACAACTTCTCGGGCCGCGACTGGAACCTTGCATCGGCGATGGTCATCAATGGCGATGCAGCATTCCAGTTCATGGGCGACTGGGCGAAGGGAGAGTTCATCAATGCCGGCAAAAAACCCGGCCAGGATTTCCTGTGCTTCCGTTTTCCCGGAACGCAAGAGCAGGTTACGTTCAACTCCGATCAGTTTGCGCTCTTCAACCAGGGTGGAAACGTATCGGACGAGCAGGGTGCGCTCGCCAAGGCAATCATGTCGCCGGCGTTCCAGTCTGCCTTCAACGTTGTGAAGGGTTCTGTTCCGGCACGGATTGATGTCTCAGACGAGGCTTTCGACGCCTGTGGCAAGCAGGGCATAAAAGATCTGGCTGCCGCATCGAAATCGGGTAACCTGTTTGGCTCAGCCGCTCATGGCCATGCCAACCCGGCATCGGTGAAGAATGCGATCTATGATGTTGTTACGGCGCATTTCAACGGTGAATACGATTCGGCAACCGCTGTTACCGAACTCGTAACCGCCGTCGAACTGGCCCAGTAAGTACAAAAGGCCAGGGAGAGCATCAAATGCTCTCCCTGCTGCAGGAGGGTTTTGAATGTCGATGACCGTACGATCCCGCAGCGGCAACGACTGGCTGCGCGACGCACTGCCCAGGATCGTGCTCAGTCCCAGTCTCGTGATTGTGCTGGTCTTCGTCTACGGCTTTATCCTGTTCACTTTCTACCTGTCATTTACCGACAGCCGCATTCTGCCGAGTTACGGCCTGGTGGGCTGGCAAAATTATTCCCGGCTGTTCTCCGTGCGGGCCTGGGGCATTGCCGTCGACAATCTGCTGATTTTCGGATCGCTCTATATTGTCATCAGCTGCGTGCTTGGCCTGGCACTTGCAATTCTGCTTGACCAGAAAATCCGTGCCGAGGGCTTCATACGCACAATCTATCTCTATCCAATGGCGCTCAGCTTCATCGTTACCGGCACTGCCTGGAAATGGTTTCTGGATCCCGGGATCGGATTACAGGCCGTCGTGCGAAGCTGGGGGTGGGAGAGCTTTACCTTCGAGTGGATCAAGGACAGCGACATGGCGATCTATACAATCGTCATCGCCGCTGTGTGGCAGACAAGCGGCTTTGTCATGGCAATGTTTCTCGCCGGATTGCGCGGTATCGACAACGAGGTTTTAAAAGCCGCGCAGATCGACGGCGCATCGAATTGGGCGCTCTACCGGCGCATTGTCATTCCGCAGTTGCGGCCCGCCTTCATGTCGGCCTTTGTGGTGCTGGCGCACATGGCGATCAAGTCTTACGACCTGATCATCGCGCTGACCGGGGGCGGTCCAGGCACGGCGACGGAGTTGCCCGCGACGTTCATGTACTCCTACACCTTCACGCGCAACCAGATGGGTATCGGCGCCGCATCGGCCACCATCATGCTGATGTCGATCGCGGCGATCATGGTGCCCTATATCTGGTCCGAGCTGCGGGAGAAAAGGTGATGGCTTCAAACGCTTCCGCCAATGTCGTCCGCACCGGCGCCGGCTCCAGGTACGTGATCTACGCGATCCTTACCCTGTTCTGCCTCTATTACCTGCTGCCGCTCTACGTGATGGCGGTCAATTCACTCAAACCGTTGAGCGAAATCCAGGCCGGCGGCATGATGGCTTTGCCGTCGCAATGGACGATTGCACCGTGGCAAAGCGCCTGGTCGACGGCACAGATCGGGGTCGACGCGACGGGCCTGCGGCCATATTTCCTGAACTCCATCCTGATGGTCGTTCCGGCGGTCGCCATTTCGACGGTCCTCGGTGCGCTGAACGGATATGTGCTCACCAAATGGCGCTTTCGAGGCGATACGATTGTGTTCGGTCTGCTGCTTTTCGGCTGTTTCATCCCGTTCCAGATGGTGCTCATTCCAATGGCGCGCATGCTTGGTCTGATGGGGATTGCCGGAACGGTTCCCGGACTGATCTTCGTCCACCTTGTCTACGGGATCGGCTTTTCGACGCTGTATTTCCGCAACTATTACCAGCAGTTTCCGACGGAACTCGTTCGTGCAGCGATGATCGATGGCGCCGGCTTCTTCATGATCTTCCGGCGCATCATGCTGCCTTCGTCAGGTCCGATCGCCGTGGTCTGCATCATCTGGCAGTTCACCAATATCTGGAACGATTTCCTGTTCGGCGCGAGCTTTTCGGATTTTGACAGCCAGCCGATGACGGTGGCGCTCAACAATCTGGTGCAGTCGTCGACCGGGGTTAAGGAATACAACGTGCATTTTGCCGGAGCGATCATGGCGGCACTGCCGACGCTCCTCGTCTACATCGTCGCCGGACGCTACTTTGTGCGCGGCCTGATGGCCGGCAGCGTGAAAGGGTAATTGAATGGGTTTTCTCGACATCAACAACGCGACCAAATCCTACGGGTCCGTCAAAGTGCTCCATGAGACCGACATATCGGTCGAGGAGGGCGAGTTCCTCGTTCTCGTTGGCCCGTCGGGCTGCGGCAAGTCCACATTGCTCAACATGATTGCCGGGCTGGAGGAAGTCACCAGCGGTGACATATCCATCAAGGGCCGGTCGATGAACGGCGTGCGCCCGGCCGACAGGAACATCGCCATGGTGTTCCAGTCATACGCGCTATACCCCAATATGAACGTCGCCAAGAATATCGCCTTCGGCCTCGAGATGCACGGAGTGGCGAAGGACGAACGCGACAAGGCGGTTGCGGAAGTCGCCGATCTTTTACAGATGCGGCATCTGCTGGATCGCAAGCCGAGCCAGCTTTCCGGCGGTCAGCGCCAGCGGGTCGCAATGGGCCGAGCGCTGGTGCGCAATCCGGACGTGTTCCTTTTTGATGAGCCGCTGTCGAACCTCGACGCCAAATTGCGCGTAGACATGCGCACCGAAATCAAGAAGCTGCACCAGAAGCTTGGCACTACGATTGTCTATGTCACCCACGACCAGATCGAAGCATTGACATTGTCGACCCGGATTGCGGTGATGTTCGGCGGCCATGTGCAACAACTCGGCACTCCGAAGGAGATTTACGACAATCCCGCCAACATCTTCGTAGCCGGCTTCATGGGCTCACCGTCGATGAACCTGTTTCCTGCGAAGGTCCAGGTCGAAAACGGCGCCGCCGCAGCTCGCATAGACCTTGCCGACGGCGCCACCGTGTCGCTGCCCTTTGCGCCCGGCAACACGATGTCCGGCTATGACACGCAAGAGATCATTCTCGGCATACGCCCTGAGGCGATTACCGACGAGGATGGTGCTGACCGCAAGAGCCAGGCGATCCACCGCATCGAGACGCGGGTCGAAGTGACCGAACCGGCCGGCTCCGACATTTTTGTTGTCAGCCATCTCGGCGGCAAAGAAGTCACCGGCCGTTTCCGCGCCGATGTCGATGTAAGCCCTGGTGACGTTTTTCCCTTTGCCGTCAATATGGACAAGGCCGTCGCGTTCGATCCCAAAACGGAAATGCGGATTGGCTGATCGAAATGCCATCTATGCCTGAAATCGCGGTGATCGGCAGCGGTGTCGGCGGTGCGCCGGTGGCGCGCACCAGTGATGCGAACAACGAGGACCCCGCAACATGAAACCAGTCGCTCTTGTCACTGGAGGTCAGCAGGGAATTGGCTTCGGCGTCGCCGAGGCGCTTATCGGCTCGGGATTCAAACTCGCAATGGCTTCACGCAGCTCTCCGGATGATCCGGGCGTTGTAGCGGCGCTAGACAAACTTGGGGAAAATGCGCGCTATTTCCGCCATGACCTGCAGGAACTAGACGGCATTCCCGCGCTCCTGGAGAAAATTGAGCGCGAGCTCGGCCCGGTAGACGCGCTTGTTTCCAATGCCGGCGTTCCGGCAAGGGTGCGGGCGATATGCTTGATATATTGCCGGAAAATTTCGATTTCGTGCTCGACGTCAAACTGCGCGGCGCTTTTTTCCTGGCGCAGGCGGTCGCACGGAGGATGATCGTGCGGCCGGCAGATCATTATCGCTCGATTGTCTTTGTCACCTCGGTTAGCGCGTCAATGGTGTCAATCGAGAGGGCCGAATACTGTGTGTCGAAAGCCGGTGCTGCAATGATGGCGGAGCTTTTTGCCACGCGTCTTGCTCCCCACGGAATTGGAGTATTTGAACTGCGGCCCGGCATTGTCGAGACCGGCATGACGGCCGGTGTCAAGGACAAGTACACCGCGCGCATCAAGGACGGTCTGGTCCCGGCCGGACGCTGGGGACAGCCGGCCGATGTCGGCTCGGCGGTCTTGCCGCTTGTCACCGGCAATATGGCCTTTGCCAACGGGGCTGTGATCCCGGTTGATGGCGGCCTGTCGATTGCGCGGCTTTGAGGACAGGCGAGATGGCTGAGAAATATGATTTCATCATTGTTGGCGGTGGCGCGGCAGGCTGCGTGCTGGCGCGCCGGCTGATCGATACCGGCAATGCGTCCGTGCTGATGCTCGAAGCGGGATCGAGCGACTGGCATCCGCTGATCCGCGTGCCTGCCGGCTTTACCAAGCTGACCGGCACGACGCACACCTGGGGTTACGAAACCGTGCCGCAGACCGGGCTCAACGGTAAGGCGGTATGGTACCCGCAGGGGCGGGTGCTTGGCGGCGGGACATCGATCAACGCGCAGGTTTACACCCGCGGCAACCGCTGGGACTACGACAATTGGGAGGCGCATGGTTGTGAGGGCTGGAGCTACGATGAAGTGCTGCCCTATTTCATCAAATCGGAAGACAACAACCGCTACGTCAACGAATTTCACGGACAGGGCGGGCCGCTGCAGGTTTCCGATGTGATCCCGCACAAACTGACCTCAGCCTTTGTACGCGCGGCGCAGCAGGCCGGAATGCCCTTCAATCCGGATTTCAACGGCGCTGAACAGGAGGGCATCGGCTACTATCAGGTAACCAATCGCGATGGCCGGCGCAGCTCGGCGTCGGCATGTTATCTCCCGCCGATCCTCAAGAACCCGAATTTCAAACTCCGCACGCGTGCGCATGTCGAACGGATCGAAGTCAAGGGCGGCCGCGCCGTTGCAGTTCATGTCGGCGGCAAACGCATTGAAGCCGGACGCGAGGTCCTGCTGACAGCGGGTGCCATCGGCAGCCCGCGGGTTCTGCTCCATTCGGGCATCGGCCCGGCCGACCATCTGAAATCCGTCGGCGTCGATGTCGTGGTCGACCATCCTCAGGTGGGCGAGAACCTGCACGATCACATGGACGTCTTCGTGGTGTCCGAGTGTTCGGGCGACTATTCATGCGACCGTTACAAACTCTGGTACATGTCCGCTGCCGCGGGTGCGCAGTTCATGATGTTCGGCACCGGCATCCTTGCCTCCAATATCTGCGACGGTGGTGGTTTCTGGTATACCGATGAGGATGTGCCGGCTCCCGACATCCAGTTTCATTTTCTTCCCGGTTCCGGGCTCGAACACGGGCTGGACCCGATCCGCAACGGCGTCACGCTCAATTCCTGCGTAACGCGCCCGCGTTCGCGGGGGACTGTTCGCCTGTCATCAAACGATCCGAAGCAAGCGCCGCTTATCGATCCCAACTACTGGGGCGATTACCACGATGTGAAGACGTCGATGGACGGGTTCAAGCTGGCGCGCCGGATTATGGAGCAATCGGCTTTCAAGGAATTCGTCAGTGGCGAGGCACATCCGGGTGCGCAGGCGAAGACGGATGATGACATCCAGGAATACGCCTATCGTCACGCCAAGACCGACTACCACCCGGTCGGAAGCTGCAAGATGGGCGCCGATGATGATCCGACAGCCGTCGTCAACCCGCGCCTGCAGATCAAACGGATTGAGGGCCTCCGCGTGTGTGACTCTTCGATCATGCCCTTCATCAATTCATCGAACACCAACGCGCCGACAACGATGATTGCGGAAAAGGCGGCTGACATGATCCGCGATGACTACTTACTTTGAGGAATTCGATGCGCCTGCCGACCTACGCCGGAACGCCTGTAGAGTATCTGCCCAGGGGCGAAGCACTGGTGCCACGCGCGCCTTCAGCTTGCCGACAACGCCAGACTGCTGTCGAACGGATGACCACGCTCCTGCATCTGCACGGGATAGACTGAGGACGTGAACGGATGAGCAAACGACCAACTATCATTGACGTGGCACAGCATGCGGGCGTGTCCAAATCGACCGTTTCGCTGGTCTTGCAAAACAGTCCTCTGGTCAAGCAGGCCACCCGAGAGACGGTTGAAAAATCGATGGCCGCGCTGAACTATGTCTACAACAGGGCAGCAGCAAATCTGCGCGGCGCGGATGCCGGCCTTATCGGCCTTGTAATCAATGATCTGCGTAACCCGTTCTTCACTGAATTCGCCACCAGTGCGCAGATGACGTTCGCTAAGCATGGCTTTGCGACGGTCGTCGCAAACACCGACGAGGATCCCGACATTCAGTCCCAGGTGATCGCCTCGATGATCGAGCATGGAGTTTCGGCATTGGTTATTTCGCCGGCCTATGGTGACGAGGGGGCAATCAGCGGCATAATCAAACGAGCCGGCATTCCGGCCATGCAGGTCCTTCGCATGATCGATGAGCAGACAGACGTCTTTCCCTTCGTTTCACTGGACTATGCAACCGGCGGGCGCCTCGCTGCGCGCCACCTGGTCGAACTTGGCGCAAAACGCATCGCCTTTGTCGGCGGACTCGAAGACCGTCCGGTGACACGCGAGCGTATGTCGGGTTATCTCGAGATCATGGCCGAAAAGGGTATTGCACCGATGACATTCCACGGACGCCCGTCGCGGGCATTTGGGCGTGACATGGCAATGACGATCGTGCGGGATCACGCTGAAATTGACGCTGCCATCTGTTTCAGCGACCTGGTGGCGCTTGGTATGCTCTCCGGCTTTGCGCAAAGCGGTGTGGGTGTCGGCAGTGATTTTCGCCTTGTCGGTTTTGATGACATCGAAGAATGCGCGCTTGTCTATCCACAGCTCAGTTCAGTACGTTGCGATGTCGCCCGATTCGGCCGTCGTTCCGCGACAACAATGCTGGAATGGCTCGAAACCGGCAAGTGTCCGCCGGAGAGGGAATATGCGAGCGTGGAACTGGTGGCCCGTCAATCCAGCAGAGGAGTATGAGATGTGGCGTGCGTCGAAACTGCAGAATGAGATGAGGCGCTGAAATGTCACAGACCTCTGCAGAGCGAATGCGTGAATGGACAGGTCCTGCGTTGCTCTCTTTCGGGTTCCGCCCGTTTTTCCTGTTCGGTGCCCTCTGGTCTGCCCTGGCCATGGCAATGTGGATAACCATGCTTACCGGAAACCTGGCGCTGCCTACCCGGTTCGATCCGATTTCATGGCATGCGCATGAATTCCTGTTCGGTTATCTCGGTGCGATTGTTGCCGGGTTCCTTCTGACAGCCGTGCCCAACTGGACAGGCCGGTTGCCGGTTGTTGGCTGGCAGCTTGGCGCACTCGTCCTCATCTGGTTGCTGGGGCGCGTGGCCGTGAGCATTTCGAACTTTATGCCCGCCTGGCTGGTCGCGGTGATTGATCTGTTCTTTCCGGTGTTGCTCGGCGCGATGATCCTGCGGGAAATCGTTGCGGGCAGGAACTGGCGCAACCTGATCGTCCTGACTTTGCTGGGCATTCTGGTGTTGGCCAACGGGCTGTTTCACTGGGAGGCCGGGGTAGGCGACTTTGCTGCACAAGGGACCGGATTGCGTCTCGGCGTGGCTGCCGCGCTTATGATGATCTCGGTCATCGGTGGGCGTATCGTTCCCTCATTCACGCGCAATTGGCTGGTCAAGACGGGGCACGATGCTCGACCTGTGCCGCCTATGCAACGTTTCGACAAGGTTGTGCTTCTGCTTACGTTGGCAGGCCTGCTTTTCTGGGTGATGAGGCCCGATTGGGCGGTCACCGGTTTGGCATTGTTGGGCATTGCTGCCATGCAATCCGTGCGGCTCCTTCAGTGGAAAGGCTGGACAACCGCAGCCGAACCGCTGGTCTGGGTTTTGCACGCGGGCTACGCTTTTGTTCCACTCGGCGCATTCTTTGTCGGCTTGAGTATCCTCAGCCCGGATGCCCTGGGGTTTGCAGCGGCGCAACACGTCTGGATGGCCGGGGCGATAGGGCTGATGACCGTTGCCGTGATGACCCGGGCCACCCTTGGCCATACCGGACAGGATCTGCGGGCCGGGCTGGGGACAGTGATCCTCTTTCTCTCGATCGTCGGCTCGGTCGTCGCGCGAATGGTTGCAGGTGTTTGGGTTGACGTATCGATGGTCCTCTATGGCCTGTCTGCCGCCCTATGGATCGTCGCATTCGGCAGCTTTGTGCTGCTCTATGGCCCTTTGCTTCTAATGCCCAAACCAAAGAACAGCTGATAGGTCGGATCCCACGAATCCTGGTGCAGCCTGACGGATCGCTAAGTTCGGTGCTCGGCGCATAGACGGCATGGCCCTATCGCCAGGATCAGGCAGTATCCGCAAAAAAAACCCAGCTATATGGTTTTCCTATGATGTTGTATAAATTATCAATTCGCTTTGCGGCTAAATCCTGCAAAACTCTTGGAATCCGTCACAGGATCGTTGCAAAGTAACGATAAACATAAAGCACCATCAAATGGGGAGGAGAACCCGAATGAACTTGCGAAAAACTCTGCAAATACCACTCGCTGCCGCGATATTGGCCGCGGCGCCGGTCACAGCTCAGTCCGCGGAAGCTGAACTGACGGTCTATACAGCGGTTGAGGCTGAAGATCTTGCCCGTTACGCTGAAGCATTCAACGAGAAGTACCCTGACATCAAGATCAACTGGGTTCGTGACTCCACCGGTATTGTTACGGCGAAGTTGCTGGCCGAACGGGACAATCCGCAGGCCGACGTTGTTTGGGGCCTTGCGGCAACGTCACTCCTGCTCCTGAAATCAGAGGGAATGCTGGAAGCTTACGCGCCCGATGGAGTCAAGGATCTCGATCCGAAATTCGTAGATGCCGATGATGTGCCGAGCTGGGTCGGCATGGACGCCTGGGTCGCAGCAGTTTGCTACAACACCGTTGAAGCGGAAAAAGCCGGACTCAAACCGCCGACATCGTGGAAAGATCTGACCGACCCGGTGTATGAAGGGCATGTCATCATGCCAAATCCGAATTCATCGGGAACGGGCTTTCTGGATGTGTCCAGCTGGCTGCAGATGTTCGGTGAAGAAGGCGGCTGGGAGTTCATGGATGCGCTGCATAACAACATCGCGCGCTACACGCACTCCGGCTCCAAGCCGTGCAAGCTGGCTGCCGCGGGCGAGATTCCAATCGGTGTTTCGTTCGCTTTCCGTGGCGCAAAATCGAAGGCTGATGGCGCCCCGCTGGAAATCATCGTCCCGTCGGAAGGTGTCGGATGGGACATGGAAGCAACAGCTATCGTAGCCGGGACCGACGATCTGGAAGCCGCGCAGGCGCTTGTGGATTTCTCCGTCACACGGGGCGCGATGGAAATGTACAATTCCGGTTATGCGGTTGTGGCAATGCCCGGTGTCGCCAAGCCGGTGAAGCATTTTCCGGACGGTCTGCTTGAAGCGATGATTGAAAACGACTTCGAATTTGCTGCCAATAACCGGGCCGCGATACTCGAAGAGTGGCAGAGCCGATACGACGGAAAGTCGGAACCGAAATAGCAAAATGTCAATTGGAAGGGCGGCAGTGCCGCCCTTCGATTTTCACACATGCCGTCTGAAGCGCGGACAGTGCGAGAGCACATTTTGTTCATACGGGATCAATTGATGGGCCGATTGTCCGCCATCCCGAAAGGACGATGTTGTTGAAACTCGGAGATGAATGGACCAGGCGGCTTGGCCCGCTGACTACAGTGGCGCGCACTTGCGGTGGGTTGACACCATGGCGTGCAACCCGCTTGGCCAGCGACCAAAATCGCATCGGCCAAATGTTTCCGTATAACCAAAACTTGTTCTATATTCCGAACTGCTCAAATAACGAGGACGTTCCCCGTGACCGAGGTGACCGCCACTGCACCGCTGTATCTAAGCATCGAAAATCTCTGGAAAGCATTCGGCGAATTTCTCGCGCTCCGGGATATATCGCTCGACATCCATGACGGGGAATTCGTCTGTTTTCTGGGACCCTCCGGCTGTGGAAAGACCACACTGCTGAGAGCAATTGCCGGGCTGGATCTGCAGACCAAGGGTACGATCATGCAGGCGGGGAGGGACATATCCAATCTGCCACCATCGGAACGTGATTTTGGCATCGTCTTTCAGTCCTATGCCCTGTTTCCCAATCTGACGATCGAAAAGAACATCGCCTTCGGGCTGGAAAATACCGGCCGCAGCAAATCCGAAATCGCGGTGCGCGTGGCCGAGTTGCTTGACCTGGTCGGCCTGCCTGAACAGGACAAAAAGTACCCGGCGCAGCTTTCGGGCGGTCAGCAGCAGCGTATTGCGCTGGCCCGAGCGATTGCGACAAATCCCGGGCTTTTGCTGCTGGACGAGCCGTTGTCCGCCCTCGATGCAAAGGTCCGCGTTCACCTTCGGCATGAAATAAAGGAACTTCAGCGCATACTCGGGGTCACGACCGTCATGGTAACGCATGATCAGGAAGAGGCACTGTCAATGGCCGACCGGATTGTCGTCATGAACCATGGCGTCATTGAACAGGTCGGCACGCCCACCGAGATTTACCGCGACCCGGCGACCCTGTTTGTTGCCGATTTCATTGGCGAAATGAATCAGATTTCGGCACAGGCCGGTGCGAAGGAGACTGTAGTTGTCGGCGGGGCCGAGATGAAATGCCGCTCGCATCAGTTTTCAAGCGGAAGCGCGATCGTCGCCGCAATCCGCCCCGACGATGTCATTCCCCACGGCAACGGTGCGCGGTCACCGGGTGCAAAGGATATCATCGAAACGCCTGAAAACGCGTTTGAAGTTCTTATCGACGAAATGGAATTCCTTGGTTCCTACTGGCGCTGCCGGCTGAGGAACGAGCGCTTCGGGGAACAGGAGCTGATTGCCGATTTTTCGGTCAATGCGGCGCGCCGCCTGGCGTTGCAGGCAAATGACACAATGATGATTGAACTTCCAAAGAGCCGTCTGATGGCATTCGAACAGGCAGGGGGTTAGGCGATGTCCGATACCGTCGCCAAGGAGCTGCCAGCCGGACCAGCGGTCAAGGGAAAACTCAGCCGCGACGATCTGCTGATGCGCGGCGGCATGGCGGTGATTGCACTCTATCTGGTCGTGACACTGGTTTTTCCGCTTTACGCCATGTTGTCGAAAAGCTTTTCGACTTTTTGGTTCGACCTCGGACAATACGAAGTTCAGGTCAGCAATGAGGCCGGTGTTTTCGACGGAAAAGCGATTTCGTTTGCCGCGCTGAACGAAGAAATGGGATTGCTGTCCGAAGAGGATCTGACAGCCGGATCGGACGGGCGGCTCGGCGTTACGCAGTTCTTTCCGGATTTCAGTTTTCGCAGCCCCGTCCTGTACAAAATCCGCGCTACCACCGATTCCGGGCGATATCTGGTGGGCTCGAAACTGCATACTGGTACCGTGTGGCTCGAGCTCGACAGCAACACGTTTCGCCGGGTACAGCTTCGACCGATAAAATCGGTTGGCGCCGGTAACTTCGTGAAGTTTTTTTCGACGCCGGCACTCTTCAATTCAATTCGAAACTCTTTGTGGATCGCGGTGGTCAGCACGGTGGTGACCGTGTCGCTTGCGTTCTGGTTTGCCTATGCGCTCAATCGCAGCTGCATGCGGTTCAAGGGATTTTTCAGACTGGTCGCAATGGCGCCAATCCTGGTGCCGTCGCTGTTGCCCGGAATTGCACTGGTCTATCTCTTCGGTAACCAGGGCATGATCAAGGAGGTGCTGTTCGGGGCCAGCATCTACGGGCCGATCGGCATCATAATCGGTTCGATCTTTTTCACGCTGCCGCATGCCTTCATCATTATCTCGACGGCACTGGCGATATCGGACGCGCGGCTGTACGAAGCTGCCGTTTCCCTGCGGGCAAGTCCCTGGCGCACATTCTGGACCGTCACAATCCCTGGCGCACGCTACGGCCTGATCTCGGCGGCGTTTGTGGTATTCAACCTGGTCATCACGGATTTCGGATTGCCAAAAGTGATCGGCGGGCAGTTCAACGTGCTGGCTGTCGATATCTACAAGCAGGTCATCGGACAGCAGAATTTCGAGATGGGTGCGGTGGTGTCCGTGGTGCTGATTGTTCCGGCGATCTTCGCGTTTGCCATCGACCGGCTTGTGCAAAGCAAACAGGTCGCTCTTCTGTCTGCTCGGTCGGTTCCCTATCAGCCGAACCCGAACCCCAAGACCGACAGGATTTTCCTGATCTATTGCAGCCTTGTCGCCTGTTTTATCCTGGGAATTTTGGCGATATGCCAATACGCGGCGCTGATCAAATTCTGGCCGTATGATCTCAGTCTGAGTTTCCGGAACTACCAGTTTGACCGGATGGATGGTGGTGGCTGGTCCTCCTACTTCAATTCCATCAAACTCGGGCTCATAACCGCCATAGCGGGCACAAGCGTCGTATTTTTCGGTGCCTATCTGGTGGAAAAATCCAATGGCTTCAAGGTAGGGCGTTCGGTCTTTCAGATGTTTGCCATGCTGCCGATGGCAATTCCCGGAATGGTTCTCGGACTGGCCTATATTTTCTTCTTCAACAATCCGTCCAATCCGCTGAACGTCATCTATGGAACGATGGCCATTCTGGTCATCTGTACCGTCACACACTTTTATACGGTATCGCATTTGACCGCAGTGACGGCTCTAAAACAGATGGATCGGGAGTTTGAATCCGTTGCAGCCTCGCTCAAACAGCCAACAATGAAGCTTTTTGCCAGGGTTACCGTGCCGGTTTGCCTTCCTGCAGTGCTCGATATCTCGATCTATCTCTTCATCAACGCCATGACGACGGTATCGGCAGTCGTCTTTCTTTATTCACCCAAGACCACACTCGCGTCGGTCGCCGTGTTGAACATGGACGATGCAGGCGATATTGCACCGGCGGCTGCCATGGGGATGATGATTTTCTATACCAATGCGGGGGCACGAATTCTGCACCTGATCGCCTCGAAAGGCATCTTGAGGCGCACCCAGGCATGGCGCGCGCGCTAGAGTGTTTCAGTAAATCACGCGGTTGCGCTTACAAACCCCATGAAGGTTCGGATGATGCGTACGTCGCGGCGCGGCGACATGAAGACAAGCGTTTCGGTCATGCGCAGATCAGCGTCCTTTATCCGCACCTTGACCAGCCTGCTGTCATTGCCGAACTCCGCCTCGGAAACGAATCCCACACCGCTGCCGGAGGCGACGACTTCGCGCATCGCCTCACGCCCTTCCACTTCAAAAGCGGGCTTCAGGGATACTTTCTGGCGGGCTGCCTCTTCCTCAAGTTTCTGGCGCGTCTTCGAACCCTTCTCGCGAAAGACCAGCTGCATTCCCGCCAGTTCATGCAGGCTGATCTGTTCAAGTTCCGATGCAAGATACCCCTTTGCCGCAAAAGCGATGATCGGCGTCGACCCTAGATCCACAGTCTCGAATTCGCTGCCGGGATCCATACTTCCCACCACACCGATTTCGGCATTGTAAGCGCGCAACTCGTTCAAAATGTCGTCCGTGTTTCCAGTGCGCAGCGACACAAAAACATCGGGATGCCTTGCGCGAAAACGGCTCAGCGTGTCGGTGACGTGATGGGCGGAATCGACGATGATCCGCAGCGTGCCGTCGACTGCGGATCGGGTTTCGGACATGTATTCCTCGATCTGCTGCTCGGCCTCAAAAAAACGCTTTGTGAGAAGGAAGAGGTTTTTTCCTTCCTCCGTCAGGCGCACACGTTTGCGCTCGCGATGAAAAAGCAGGACGTCGTATTCCTGTTCCAGTCTGCGGACCTGCTCGGACAAGGCAGGCTGGGTCTGGAATATAGCTTCCGCGGCCCGCGAAAACCCTCCGTACTGCGCAACGCTGTGGAATGCTTTGAGTTGGCTGTAACGCATACTGACACCACCAATTCGGTCTATAAATAAATCCTATTGTTTCATCCTTATTAGCAATTTTACATATGAGCGGCCACGGTTAATAGATAGGTTTATCAACATTCTGGAGATGAACCGTGGATCGTTCCCAAACGACTGTCGAAGCCCCGCGTCTGGGAGAACCGTATCTTCTGACTCCGGGTCCGCTGACCACGTCCTACGCAGTCAAAGAGGCGATGTTGCGCGACTGGGGCAGCTGGGACGGGGATTTTCGCGCAATGACCGCGGATATGCGCAAACGGCTTGTGGACTTGCTGGGCGAAGGTTCCGAGGATTTCGATTGTGTGCCGATGCAGGGATCCGGAACATTTGCGGTGGAAGCGATGCTGAGTTCCTTCATACCACGCGACGGCAAAGCGCTGGTGCTTGCCAATGGGGCCTACGGGAAAAGGGCGATCGAAACGCTGGAATATCTTGGGCGAGACAATGTTGTGCTCGACAAGGGCGACTATCTTCCGCCCCGCGGCAAGGAAGTGGCTCAGATCCTTGCCGACGACCCGGCGATCACCCATGTCATAGCCATCCATTGCGAAACCAGTTCCGGTATCCTGAATCCGATCGAGGAGGTTGCCGAGGCGACCAGTGCGGCGGGCCGCAAGCTTTTGGTCGATTCAATGTCGGCATTTGGCGCCATAGAGCTTGCACCGTCGCAAATACGCTATGAGGCGATGGTTTCTTCAGCAAACAAATGCATCGAGGGCGTACCTGGCTTCGGGTTCATTCTCGCCCGCAATTCGGAACTTGAGGCGGCTAGGGGAAATTGCGCATCCATCAGTCTCGATGCCCACGCCCAGTGGGTGCACATGAATAAAACAGGACAGTGGCGATTTACGCCGCCAACCCACGTGGTGGCCGCCTTTCTTGAGGCACTTCGTGCCCATGCGGACGAGGGTGGTGTTGCAGCGAGAGGCGCGCGTTACGCAAGGAACCGCGATGTCCTGGTTGCCGGCATGCGCGAACTCGGATTTGAGACCCTTCTTGCAGATCGCTGGCTGTCGCAGATCATCGTGACCTTCTTCTGCCCTGCGGATCCGAACTTCGTCTTCGACCGGTTCTACGGGCTGATGAAGGACAAGGGCTTCATAATCTACCCGGGAAAGCTCACGGTCGTTGACAGTTTCCGTGTCGGCTGTATCGGGCAGATGGATGAAAATGTCATGCGGCAGGTCGTGGCCGCCGCATCGCAATCGCTCGTTGAGATGGGTGTGAAGAGTGCAGAACCGCCGCAGGCGGCGCTGGATGAACGCGCCAAGCTGGCCGCTTGAAATCGAAAGGAAAATCAATATGAACACATCCACCTCGGTTGAGGCGAACGAGCGCGTGTATGCGGCGCCGAAGGTGCCGGCGATCGCCATCTGCCTTGATGGTTGTGAGCCGGCCTATCTGGATGCCGCTATTGCTGATGGATTGATGCCGACGCTGAAGAGGATGCGGGAGGAGGGCACCGACCGGCTTGCCGATTCAGTCATACCGTCTTTCACCAATCCCAATAATCTGTCGATCGCCACGGGGCGGCCGCCGATTGTCCACGGCATCTGCGGCAACTACCTGTTTGACCCGGAAACGGGTGAGGAAGTGATGATGAACGATGTGCGCTTCCTTCGCGCGCCGACCATCTTCAAACGGTTTTATGATGCAGGCGCGAAGATCGCCATCGTCACCGCAAAGGACAAGCTGCGGGCCCTTCTGGGCGCAGGGCTGCGTTTTGACGACGACCGCGCAAAATGCTTCTCGGCGGAAAAATCCGCATCCTCGACAGCTGTCGAGCATGGTCAGGAAAACGCCAGCGCCTGGCTCGGCATGCCGCAGCCGGATGTCTACTCAGCGGATCTGTCCGAATTCGTCTTCGCAGCAGGTGTGAAATTGCTGCGGGAGTGGAAGCCGGACGTGATGTATCTGACGACGACGGATTACGTTCAGCACAAATATGCCCCCGAAGACGCCGAGGCGAAGTCGTTCTATGCAATGTTCGACAAATACCTTGCGCAGCTCGATGAAATGGGCGCGGCGATTGTGGTCACCGCCGACCATGGCATGAAGCCGAAGCATCTTGCCGACGGATCGCCCGCCGTCGTCTACCTCCAGGATTTGATGGATGAGTGGCTGGGAGAAGCTGCAGCACGCGTCATTTTGCCGATCACCGACCCCTATGTCGTGCACCATGGCGCCCTCGGCTCGTTCGCCACCGCCTATCTGCCGGACGGCGCAGACGAGGACGGCATTATTACCAAATTGCGGGCAACGGAGGGCATCACCGATGTTCTGAACAAGGCAGAGGCGATCGAGCGATTTGAACTGCCGGGCGACCGGATCGGCGATATCGTCATTATTTCCGGCGAGAACATGTGCGTCGGGACTTCGCAACATCGCCATGATCTGGCCGCGCTGAAAGAACCACTGCGCAGCCACGGTGGTTTGACCGAACAAACCGTGCCGTTCATTGTGAACCGGGTTATTGACTTGCCCAGTCGGCCGACCTTGCGCAACTTCGATGCCTTTTACTATGCGACCGCAGCGGCGGCTCTTTGACATGATGGATGCAGTACAGATGACCGACAAAATCGAAATCCGCAACGAAGGCATGCGCATCGGAGGCGAAGCTGTCTTTACCGACGAAGTTGTCGAAGTGCGTTATCCCTATACGGATGAGGTGATCGGCACTGTTCCGGCAGGCAAGTCGGAGCACGCTGCGCGGGCATTTGAAATCGCGGCAGCCTATAAACCAAAGCTATCGCGTTATGAGCGTCAGCAGATCCTGTTTCGGGCCGCAGAACTGATCCGCGAACGGCGCGAAGAACTGGCCTATTGGCTGACGCTGGAGCTGGGTATTTGCCAGCAGCATGCGCTCTACGAAACGGGGCGCTCCTATGACGTATTCACGCTTGCCGGTCAGATGGCCATTCTCGATGACGGGCAGATTTTTTCCTGTGATCTGACGCCCCAGGGCAAGGACCGCAAGATTTTCACCAAGCGGGAACCGGTGCGCGCCATTTCGGCGATCACCCCGTTCAACCATCCGCTGAACATGGTGAGCCACAAGATTGCGCCGGCTATCGCGACCAACAACTGTGTGGTCTGCAAGCCGACCGAATTGACGCCGCTCACGGCCATCTCGCTTGCCGACATTCTTTATGAAGCCGGCCTGCCGCATGAGATGTTTCAGATCGTCACCGGCTGGCCGCAGGACATCGGCGAGGAAATGATCATCAATGACAACATCGATATCATCACCTTCACCGGTGGCGTTCCCGTCGGCAAGCTAATAGCAGGCAAGGCGGGCTACAAGCGCACCGCTCTGGAGCTTGGCGGAAACGATCCGCTGATTATCCTCAATGATCTCGACGATGCCGATCTGGAAAAGGCGGCGACCATTGCTGTTGCCGGCGCAACAGGTAATTCCGGTCAGCGGTGCACGGCCGTCAAACGGATTTTGGTGCAGGAATCGGTTGCCGACCGGTTTGTGCCGCTGGTTCTCGAAAAGGCCAAGACAATCAAATTCGGCGATCCGATGGATCCGGAAACGCAGCTTGGCTGCGTGATCCGTGCGCAAGCGGCCGAACTGTTTGAGCGACGCGTCTTCGACGCCGAAAAAGAGGGTGCGGAAATCCTCTATCATCCGGGCCGTCAGGGCGCCCTGCTGCCACCGATCGTCGTGGATCGGGTGCCGCATGGCAGCGAACTGGTGATGGAAGAGACCTTCGGTCCGATCGTTCCCATTGTCCGGGTGCCGGACAATGACGAAGCGGTCATGGCCATCTCCAACAGCACCCAGTTCGGCCTGTCTTCGGGTGTCTGCACCAACGATCTGCGCCGCGCGACCGCCTATATCGACGGGCTCGATGTCGGTACCTGCAACATCTGGGAACAGCCTGGCTACCGCATTGAAATGTCGCCCTTCGGCGGCATCAAGGACAGCGGCAACGCGGTTAAGGAAGGGGTGCTGGAGGCGATGAAGTTTTTTACCAACGTCAAGACCTACTCGCTGCCCTGGCCCAGATAAGACTACTCAAACTCCCGACGGCGAAGCCCGGTGGGCCTCGCGCTTTTTCAGAAAAGAGCAGGCATAAATGGCAAAGGAAATCACCCATACCGAAGGAGAATCCAACACCTCCGCCGCACGCAAAGACTGGCTGAACAGGTCTACCGGTCCACAATCTGCGCCGCTTTTGCAGCGCGATTCCGATACCTTTTTACATCAGAGCCTATCCACGCCGTGCGTGTCGACGATCGCCAAGGCCGAAGGTATCTGGATCGAGGACCTCGATGGGCGCCGCTATATGGATTTCCACGGCAATTCCGTTCATCACATCGGCTACGGCCACCCCCGGCTGGTCGCGGCGATCAAGAGCCAACTGGACGAACTTTCATTCGCGCCGCGACGGTTCGCCAACGAGCCTGCGGTCGCCCTGGCCGAAAAGCTCGGCAAGATTTCGCCGGGCGGTCTGGACAAGGTGCTGTTTATCACCGGCGGTTCCGATGCAAACGAGGTGGCGCTGAAAATCGCACGTGCCGCCACAGGACGGTTCAAGACAGTATCCTTTTGGGATTCTTTTCACGGGGCAGGGCTGGGCGCGGCGAGCGTCGGGGGTGAAGCCACTTTCAGATCGCATATTGCCGGTCCGTTGCTTGCGGGAACGGAACATGTTGCCCCCTTCGCCTGCTATCGCTGTCCGTACGGTCATTCGGGTCCGGATGTGTGCGGCCTGGCATGCGCCAGCATGGTGGAATACGTGCTGGAGCGGGAGGGCGATGTGGCGGCCGTCATCGCCGAACCCATGCGGGCGGTGCCTTACGTGCCGCCGGCCGGCTTCTGGAAATCCGTGCGTGAAGCGTGCAACCGTCACGGGGCGCTTCTGATCATGGACGAGATCCCCACGGGACTGGGCAAAACAGGGCGCATGTTTGCTTTTGAACACGATGATGTGGTTCCCGATATCGTCACGCTCGGCAAATCACTGGGTGGCGGCATCCTGCCAATTGCCGCCTGTATCGCGCGGCGCGATCTTGATGTCTGCGGTGGCTTCGCCATCGGCCATTACACGCACGAAAAGAACCCGGTAACAGCCCGTGCAGCATTGACGACAATTGAAATTATCGAGGATGAGGGGTTGGTGGAACGGGCGGCGCGCCTGGGCACCCGTGCCGTGGATCGACTATCCGACAGCCTCGCGAGTTCGCCGATTGTCGGCAACATTCGGGGCCGCGGTCTGATGTTCGGGGTGGAAATCGTCGAAGACAAGACAACCAAATCGCCCGGCAACGATCTGGCCGAGAAAATCTATTACAGTTGTCTTGATTCAGGACTGAGCTTCAAGATCTCTCAGGGTTGCGTGCTGACGCTTTCACCGCCCCTGACCATATCCGAGGCGGACCTCGATCGGGCGCTCGCCATTGTTGAAACCGCGGTGCTGAACGCTGCAACATGAGTGCGGGCATCGTCACGCTGGTACTTTTTGCGGCATTTTTACATGCCTTCTGGAATGCCATTGTCAAAGGCGCCGGCGACAAGACCATCGTCCTTGGTCTGATTGCGCTCGGCCATGTGGTGCCCGGATTTGTGATCATCTCAATGACCCAAGCGCCCGGATGGCACTCGGCACCCTACATATTGGCGTCAACGGTTGTTCACTGGGGGTATTATTATCTGCTGAACATGGCCTATCGTTTGGGTGACTTGAGCATCATTTACCCGATTGCAAGGGGGCTGGCGCCGGTGTTGGTCGCGCTCGGGGCGCTACTATGGGTCGGAGAAAACCTATCCTGGATGGCATGGGGCGGCATAGTCTGCGTGTCTTTGGGCATCATGACGCTTGCGGGAGGCGTTTTTTCCGGAACTTTGCCTTTGGCCGGCGTGCTGGCGGCCATCGGGGTCGCGGTTATCGTCGCCGCCTATTCGCTGATCGACGGTGTCGGCGTGCGTCGTTCGAACGATGCCATGGGGTATATCGGATGGTTGTTTGTCGCGGAACTTGCCGTCGCCGGCTATATCTTTGCCACCCGGCCGCAACGGTTGTTGCAGGCATCCGCCAAGACGCTGTGTTTGGGATTTTTTGGCGGCCTGGTCTCAGGCGCCGCCTACGCCCTGGTGCTTTACGCCAAAACACTCGCACCACTCGGCATCGTATCGGCGTTGCGCGAGACATCGGTGATTTTCGCGGCAATGATCGGCGTCACCTGGTTTGGCGAAGGGCCAAAGCGGAACCGGCTGATTGCGGCGGTCATCGTCGCTGCCGGAATTGTCCTGGTCGGGGTGGTTCGATGAACACGGGATATAATACTCTGCCGGGTAACGGAGTGGTGGCATGATCATACTGTCTTTTCTGGTACAGCTTGCCGGAGCCACCATGTTGCTGCTTTACGCGGTCCGCATGGTACGAACCGGGATTGAGCGTGCCTTCGGAGCATCGTTCCGCCGGGTCGTGACAAGCGCCGGCAATCCGGCCAGCGCCGCAATGTCAGGACTTTTCCTGGCGGTTATCATGCAAAGCTCCGCCGCGGTAGCTCTGTTGGTTGCAGGTTTCGCGGGAACCGGGGCACTGGCATTTGCAACCGGTCTTCCGGTGGTGCTCGGCGCCGATCTCGGTTCCGCCCTTTTGATCCAGGTGCTGTCTTTCAAGCTCGAATGGCTGGTGCCGGTCCTCCTGGCGCTGGGTGGCGGGTTCTTTATCAATTCCGATCGCCGCAAACTAAAGCAGGCGGGCCGGATCATATTGGGAATTGCCTTCATATTGATCTCCCTGCGGTTCTTGCGGGAAACGATGGATCCCATCCGCGACAGCGCATTCCTGCCTTCCATCGTCGGATATCTGGAACGGGATTTTGTATCCGCGTTCCTTGCCGGAGCCGTGTTGGCTTTTGTCATGCACTCTTCGGTCGCTGTCATCCTGATGTGCGTTACGACGGTTGCGATCGGCGCGATTCCGGAGGGAGTCGGCGTATCGCTGGTTCTCGGTGCCAATCTCGGATCGGCACTGATTCCGATCTGGCTGAGCCGTGGTATGAATGCCGCAGCGCGCCGCGTTCCGCTGGCAAATCTGTTGATCAGGGGCAGCGGTGCGGTCATTGCGCTTTTACTGGTCAACCGATTTGCGATCCTGCCGTGGCTCGGCGGCATGGGCGCGGCGCAGACGCTGATCAACGTTCACATCCTGTTTAATCTGCTGCTGCTCGTTGCGCTGCCGTTTAGCAGATATCTGGATGCACCGATGCAGCGTCTGCTGCCCGACGCCGTCACATTGTCGGAAATCAACCGGCCGGGCCGGCGCTCCATTCTCGATGAGACCCTGCTTGCAAAGCCGCCGCTGGCTTTGGCCAGTCTGCGGCGTGAGGTTCTGCGCATGGCCGAGATCGTGGAAAACATGATGACGCCGGTCATGGAGCTTTATACCGATTTCGACAAGAGCCGCATGAATGCCATGCGCGCGGAAGACCATTCCGTGAACTCGGCGCTGGATGGAATCAGGCGCTATGTCGCGGCGATACCGCCGGACACGATGAAAAAATCGGAGCAGAAAGAGGCACGCGAGCTGACCGAATACGCGATAGCTCTCGAAACCGCCGGCGATATTGTCGCCAAACGGTTGTTGACGCTTGCCCAGGAAAAATCCGTCCAGGGTGTTCGCCTTTCAAAGGCGGGACATGACGAGCTCGCTTCGCTGCATGAGCAGATCATGGCCAATATGACGCTGGCGTCGAATGTGCTGGTTTCGGCTGATCTGGAAAGTGCGCGGCTGCTGCTTGAAGAAAAGGCCGAGATGACCCGGCTGGAGCGCGCAAGTCGCAAAAAACATCTCAAGCGCCTCAGCGAAGGTCTGGCGGTGAGTTTCGATTCCAGCGACATCCATCTGGAGACCCTGCGATCCTTCAAGGACTTCAACAGCCAGATTGCGGCGGTTGCCTATCCGATCCTGTACCGGGGCGGGCAGCTTCTGGAGACACGGCTGATCGAAAATCTGGAATCGGGCGATTGAGGTGACAGCCACAGGTTTTGGACATGCAGCGATGCTGACCGGGCACTTTTTGGCAGTTAATTCCTGTGCTTTGCGGTTATGCTTCCGCAAGAATTTGCAGAGTTGGGGCCGATCATGACCGCTAACCGGAACGTTATGTTCATCGTCATCGACCAGTTGCGTGCCGATACGTTATTCGGGGCACTGAGCAGTCACGTCGATCTGCCCAATCTCAGAGCGCTGGCGCTGGAGTCAGTCACCTTCCAGCAACACTATTCCGTCGCCAATCCCTGTGGACCTTCGCGGGCTTCGCTGCTGACCGGACAGTACGCGATGAACCACCGGAGCGTGCGCAATCGCGCACCCCTGCGACACGACATCCCGAACCTGGCAACCGAGGTGCGCAAAGCCGGATATCTGCCCATGCTGTTCGGCTACACGGACACGTCGCAGGATCCGCGCGTTCATCATCCGAATGACCCGGCAGTGGCTAGCTACGAGGAGCACCTTTGTGGATTTGAACAGATGCTCGAGATGCGTAAGTGTTATTCCTATCCCTGGCGGGCAAGTCTGATCGCCAGGGGCTACGACGTTCCGGATTACAGCGACTTTTATGTTCCGGTGGCAAGTCCCGGTAAACCGCGCCGCGTCGATGATCCGGCATTTTACAGCGCCGATGACAGCGATACCACCTTTCTTACCGATTCATGCCTGGGCGCCCTGGCTGCGCGCGAAGGAGAGCGCTGGTTCACGCATCTGACTTATATTCGACCCCACCCGCCGCTGGTGGCGCCGCATCCGTACAACCGGATGTATGATCCAGCGTCCCTACCGCTGCCGCAAAGACATGCAAGCGAGAAGGAAGAGCACGCGGTTCACCCGTCTTTTCTCGCCGCAGCCGGTGGCCACAGTGCAGCCTCTCAAGTGGATGGATTTCCAGATTTGGATGAAACCGATGAAAACATCCAGAAACTTCGGGCAATCTATCTCGGACTGGCGAGCGAGGTGGATCATCATATCGGCCGCGTCGTTTCGTTGTTGAAAGAAAGCGGGCAGTTCGACGAAACGCTGCTGATTGTTACCGCCGATCATGGCGAGATGCTTGGCGATCACCATAGCTGGGGCAAGGCGCATGTCTATGATGCGGCCTATCATATTCCCCTGATCATCCGTGATCCCCTCAATTCCGGCACCCATGGAAAGGCGGTGACCAAACCGACCGAAACGGTTGATACCATGCCGACTATTCTTGAATGGATGGGACTGCCTGTTCCGGCCTCGGTCAATGGCCACTCGCTGATGCGGTTTCTGCGGGACGGTGACTGTTCCGAGTGGCGCGACACAAGTTACTCCGAGCTGACCTTTGGAAATCCGCTGCGGGCGACTGCCGTTCAGGAAAAACTCGGCCTTCATCACCGCGATGCAAATCTCGCAATATTGCGGTCTGAGGCGTATTCCCTGGTTCATTTCGGCGGGGGGCTGCCGCCGCTGCTCTTTGACCGTGCAGGCGAAGGCGAGATGCGCAATGTCGCCGAAGATCCGGACCATGCCAAGGCGTTGTTGACAATGACACGGCGGCTCCTTGACCGGCGCATGGCCTATCTCGACACGACCATCTCAAACTTAGAGATCACCGATGACGGTCCGAGGACATCGGATAATTAAGATAACGCCGGTAGTTAGCTGACTGACCGGTTCGGCTCACCAAGCTTCAAAGCGCCTCGATGTCCGGATGAGTTGTGATCACGCTCAGGCAAACAACGACTAGCGGCCAAACAGATGCTGTAGCCGGAATTTCGGCCGGTATTTCTGACTCCAAAAGGGCTTTCCCTTGTAGTCGTGGGTCAGTGCTTTTCGGTACCAGTAGGCTGGCGTGTCGTTCATGCCGAAATCCTGGTCGTTCATCACGCAGCCGAGCCAGAATGTCTCCTTGTCACCATAGAGACGCTCGTAGGTTAACTCGTTGTCTTCATTGAGGGCATAAACCGTTTCGACAACTTCGCCATTGTCTTTCTTGTTCATGTAGACGACACCCGATTCCTGCAAGCCTTCGGCAACCGGCACGACCGGCAGTTCGTCATCGTAGATATAGGACCATTCTTCAGGGAATTTTTCCGGCATATCGGGCATCAATTGCCTGATGAATTGCTTTCGGTTCTGGAAATAGGCGAGATCGTTGAACCGCGATACGCCGGGTGCATTGGTGAACTTGCTGAACTGCCAGTGTTCCCAGTCCCTGAAGAAATAGAACCCGGTGCGCTTGTAGTCTTCATCATCAAACAGAAGATCGGGTTTCCGATGAAAATAGACGTCGGCATCCACGATGATGATTTCCTCGTGGCAGGTGTGTTTCATCATGAAGGCCTTGATCTGAAATCCCTGCCAGTGCCGCCGGTTCTCTTCATGGTCCTCCACATATTGAAAATCGATATTGCGGATACGCTGGAACCGCTTTTTGTAATCGTCTGAAACCTCATCCCGATAGAGTTGCCAGATCTCGATCTTTAGTTTGCAACCCTTTTTTCTTAAGCGTTTCAAATTCCTTAGGCACTGTTTTTCATATACTTGCGGAACTGCCACAAGGATAACCGGGCCAGACATTGATCAAGTGGTCCTGGCGCGCTGCATGTTGCAGACAATAAAGCTGTTGGCGACGTCAGAACGGATTGGCGGGTTTGCAGCCCCGGATTGCGATCTCACGAGAAATACGGCGTCATCAATATCCATGGTTCTTTGTAGCTGAAGATTGCCGCCAGTAAACAGCATGCGTAAGGTCGGGGCATGAGCGCGTCGAATGACATCAACGCCTGGCTGATCGATGAAGGCCGAAGGCTCGGCGAGGCAAAAGCGATTGTCGATGGCTATTCGGCACGGCTGGTGAGGGCAGGGGTGCCGCTGTCGCGTGCCAATATCGCCCAGCGTTTTGCCAATCCGCTGCTGGTGGCTTGGGGGATTGTCCGGACACCGAAGGAAACGACAAAATACGAAGTGGCGCGCTCCACACTCGACACCACATCTTATATCGGTGGGCCGTTTGAATATGTGATGACCAAGCGGAAGCCGCTTCACAAAAGTCTGACGGGGTTGAACCGGGAGACCGAACACAGTGCCTATGTGGAACTGGCAGATGGCGGCGGCACCGACCTCTACGCTCATTTATTGCACTATGGCGACGGTTCCGCACATGGCGGCACTTTCGTCAGCAATGATCCCGACGGTTTTCAGGAAAGGCATCTGGAGCTGATACATGAAACACGGCACGGGCTTGCCTCGGCGATGGAACCGGTGGCCATGCGTTCATCGACAGCCAGCCTGCTGCAGACCTATCTGGGGAACGGCCCGGCGCTCGCGGTGCGCGAGGGCACAATCCAGCGGGGCGAACATGCGGCGCTTGACGCGGTGGTGATGTTCGGCGACCTTCGCGGTTTTACGAAAAAAACCGAAACATGGAGTGAAGCGGCTTTGCTTGCTGCCCTTAACGGTTATTTCGATGTCGTGGTGCAGGCGGTGGAAGCCAATGGCGGCGACGTGCTCAAATTCATGGGCGATGGGATATTGTCCATCTTTCCGATCGATGAAGCCAATAGTCGTGAAAACTGTTGTCGAAATGCCGCCAATGCGCCCCAAACGGCAATCGCATCTTTGAATGTGTTGAATGTCGAACGGCAAGATGGCGGCGAAGAAACCCTGGCGATGGGCATGGGCATCAATCTCGGCCCGGTGACCTATGGCAATATAGGCAGTCCCGACCGGCTTGATTTCACGGTTCTCGGTTCGGCGGTGAATGTGGCCAGCCGGGTTCAGGACCTGTGCAAGACAGTCGGCGAACCGGTGCTTGCGACGGAGCAGGTGGCGTTGTGCATTCCGGACAGTTTCAGCTTGCAGGGCAGCCATTCGGTTCGCGGGGTTGCTGAACCGATCGAGGTGTTTGCGCTCGGCAAATAGCGAATGCCGGCGACGGCTAACTCTGCTTTCGCTTATATTGCGGGGCGGCGCCGTCGAATTTCGTGCGGAGGTTGACGATCACGCGCCGGTTCTGCGATTTGCAGGTAATGTCACTGCAATTGCGCACCAGCCGTTCCTTGCCATATCCCTTGGCCCACATGCGCTGCGGATTGACGCCCTTGGAAGCCAGGTAATCCATGACCTTTTGGGCGCGCGCGGCGGAGAGTTTGATATTGGCTTCTTCGGAACCCGGATCGTCGGCAAAACCCTGCAGCTTGATCAGCCATTTCGGGTTTTTGACCAGCCATGCGGCCTGCAGATTGAGTGTTTCGAGTGCCACATCGTCGAAATCGCTCGAACCGCGGGTGAAATAGACCCGCCGGCCGACCGTCATTGTGAAGTGCTCCTTGGAATCGTTGCTGAACTTTGCAAACCCGACCGCCGGGTCGTCCGTGACACCGCTGTTTGGATCGTTGTTGACCGAGCTGGTGCAGCCGGAGGCGGCCAGTCCGGCCGCCAGAACCATCATGGCCGCAAGAGCCTTGAGGATACTCATCATATCTGTTTCCCCTGCCTGTTGTGCGCATCCCCCGATGCGGATTATGAACGGTCGGATATGTGTTCCAGAACGAGAACCGATGTGCCGACAGGAACGCGGCGGTAGAGATCGATGACGTCCTCGTTGAACATGCGGATGCAGCCTGACGACACGTTCGATCCAATAGACCAGGGTTCGGCCGTTCCGTGCAGACGGTAGCCGGTGTCACCTTTGCCGTTGTGCAGATAAAGCGCCCTTGCACCGAGTGGATTGTTGGGACCACCTTCCATGGAATCGGGAAGCCCGGGCTGACGTTTCTTCATTTCTTCCGGCGGAACCCAGCGCGGCCAGCGGCCCTTGCGGGCAATATTGGCGCGGCCAAACCATTGAAATCCTTCACGTCCCACACCAACGCCGTAGCGGATAGCGGTGTTGTTTTCCCAGATCCAGTAAAGGTAGTGGTTGTTGGTATCGATCACCACCGTGCCCTGCGGCTCGTCGGAAAAATACTTGACCATCTGGCGGTGCCAGCGCTGGTCGATCGCCTTGAAGTTGGTGTTGCGGTAATTATGGCCGCCATCGGCGCTGGCGCCGAAAAAGAACTTCGAAGAAGATGTTTTAGCTGCAGCCTTGCTGCCCGTTGCAAAATGCGCTCCAAGTCCGGCCGTCGCGGCCGCGGCGCCCAGAATAAAACTTCGCCTTTTCATCATTTCCTCCCTGTACCGGCCTTCACCGGCACCCGCGCATGTCCGCACCACCATGCGTTCTTTGCACATGGCGCCATTAAATGCGCAAAAGCTGCGACGGGTCAACTTCTAGAGGAGTGAAACAAGCCTTCGCAGCGGTTTATCCGCCGTGAATGGGGGTTTGCGCCAGGGTTACCAGGTCCGGCGCGGCCCGATGTCGATGTGGTAATGGCCGTAGGGGTAATAGGAATAGCCGCCGACATCGCCCTGTGATTTCAAAAAGGCGATGACGGATGATGGGTCACCCTCAACCGAGAAATCGACGGCCTTGCATTTCAAGTGGTAGGATTTGCGGGCGCCGCCTTTCCACCAGTTTTCAAGCCACCAGCGTTTGGTGGAATGGACGGTGACGGGGCCATAGGTGTCGGCAACGCGGTTGAGCACGCGCTTCAATTTGCGCGGTACGCACCATTTTGTGTCGTTGTAGTGGACCTGCGAAGATTGTGTACCGAGGCCAAAAAAGCTGGCGCAGCCGGAAATAGGCATACCCGCCGTTGCCACGATAAGAACAGAAAACAGCGTTTTACGCATGGTTCAGCACCTGGAGATCCGTTGAAGACGAAATACCAGCATCGGCAAGAACCATTAAAATAGTCATGAAAAACATGGTTAAGGCTTAAGTTGATTTGCCCGGCGGTCGTTAAGACTTCGGTCTTGAAGGGCTGGTCGTTCACTTCGGATCGACGGGTTTCGTATCCCAGCCGAATATTTCTTCAAAAAACCTGGCGATTGAAAACAGCGCCATTTCGCCGTGCGGTTTTCCGACAAGCTGGACACCGAATGGAAGTCCGTCTGATGCAAAGCCGCAGGGAATGGTGATCACCGGCAGGCTTGTGGCGGTGATCAGATGGACGATGCGGAGCCATTCATTGTATTGCGGGATCGGCACGCCTTCAGAATGTCCCGGATAGCGCTCTTCGATCGGAAACGGCTGGCGGGCGGTTGCCGGACAGATGAGAACATCGTGGTCTCGCATGAACCCGGCCGCGCTGGCGAAAACACGCCCGTGTGCGGCCATGGCACTGCGGATTTCCGTACCGGTGGCGGCCAATCCCTTTTCTACGTTCCAGACAACCTCCGGCTTGAGAATATGGCGTGTCTCATTTAGATCGGTGCCCAGATTGATCGCATAGGAGATGGCGCGCAGAACCGTGAACGCTTCGTCGGCATCGGTCAAATCAGGGTGACCCTCCACCATGTCGACACCGGATGCCGACAAGTGATTGATTGCGCTTTCAAAAGCGGTTTTTGATATTGGCGCCGGTTCCACCAACCCGAGCCCGGAACTGAAAGCGACACGTAGCGGTTTTTCCGGTTGGCGGGCTGCGCTCAGAAACGAAGTACCGGTAGCCGGTTTGGTGAGTGCGGCGTATTCCGATGGACCACTCATCGCATCGGCCAGCAATGCCGTGTCTTCCACCGAACGCGCCATCGACCCTTCCTGACCAAGGACCTGAAAGGGATTTTTCTTGGGATCGGTGGCAATCAGACCGGGTGAGGGTCTGAGGCTTGCCACACCGCAAAAACTCGCCGGGGTGCGCAGCGAACCGGCCATGTCATTGCCATGCGCCAGCCAGGCAGTTCCACTTGCAAGTGCTGCTGCTGCGCCGCCAGAAGATCCTCCGGCAGATTTGGTAATGTCGTGCGGATTGCAGGTGGTCTCGAACACATCGTTGAAAGTGTGCCCGCCGGTGCCGTGTTCCGGCGTATTCGACTTTGCATAGACGACCGCACCGTTGTCTTCGAGGGTCTGCGTGACAATACCGTTGGTGTCCGGGATATTGTTTTCCAGAAGTTTCGAGCCGAAAGTCGTTCGGACACCCGAGACATTCGTCAGATCCTTGATCGGAACCGGTAATCCGCGCAGCATACCGCGCTCTGCGGGCTGCAGATCGCGCAATCGGCGCGCGTGATCGCGTGCCCGCTCGAAACACAGGGTCGGCAGTGCATGCACCTTGGGCTCCACCAGCGCTATACGCTGCTCAAGCGCTTCAAGGGCATCGTCCGGCGTTATCTCGCCCGTATCCAGCAATTCGACCATCCTGCAGCCGCTCAGACCGATCAGTTCCTGCTTGTCCGCCAATGTCAGGCTCCTTTGGTCCGGATGGGTCTAAGCCGCTATCCGCCTGAGGTGGTTGTCCAAGCGCAGCTTGTCACTTTCGACAATGCCGCGTCGCGTGTCGAACAATACCCCGTTGCCGGTTGAGGCAAAATAGGCATCGCCATGGCTCGTTACACCACACACGTTTGCGAGGCGTCTCTCGGACAGGACAAGGCCGCTCTTGCCATCCAGAACCAAAAGACAATTGCCCCTTGGTGACGTGACGGACAATGTTCCGGCCTGCGGATTGGCTGCAATCGAACCGATATAGTTTTTCAGTTTCGAAAGATGCCCGTTGTCTGTTTCGAACAATCTCATTGTTTCGCCAGGTCGGGCCTGGCCAAAAAGCGGCGGTTGCCTGATTGGCGCGCCTTCAAACTGGCAGGCGAAATATAGGCTGCCGACACCGTCGCCCGCCAGGTGACGGATAGACAACTTATGCAGAGCTGGCGGCAATGCCTGAGTTTCAACCAGGGTTCCGTGCAGACGGTCGACGAAGCAAAGGCATGGCGCCATGGTTGCTATGTTGAGTTTTGCGCGGCCGAAATCCGGATGGGTTTCAATGCCGCCATTGGCGATGGCGAGCGTGCGGCCATCATTGAGCAACAGCATGTCGTGTGGGCCGATGCCGCCGGACGGGAATTCGCCAAGGCGCCGAAAGCCGGCATCGACATCATAGACCCCAATCACACCGGCGGCGTTTTCGAAGTCGTTCTCGCTGGCGTAGAGCAATCGGCCGTCTTTTGAAAAAACGCCATGGCCGTAAAAATGGCGGCCCGATTGCGCAGTGATTTCCTGCGGCCGCCGCTGCATGGCCATATCGAATGCTACGGCAATTGTTCCGGGCCGTCTTGCGAAGGCAACCGCACGGCCCGTTTCCGGGTGGTGGGCAACATCATGTCCGCGCGCGGGCAGGGAAACCCTGGCAACAACAGTCCCATCTTCCGCCAACAAAGCTGCGCCATAAGCTCCGCTGTCATCCTTGTAGGCAGACGCGTAGACGGCATCGCTTTGCAGCAGCGTTTGTGCACGGGCAGGTGACAGCATTGCGGCGAATGTCAGCCCCGCATTTTTCAGGAATTCGCGTCGCGCAACCAGCCGGCCCGCCACGGTCAGTCTCCGTCGAGGCTGGAGAAGTTGGCCGTCAGATCGAGTGCCGCGGTTAGGTCGATACCAAAATTTTCGTTGAGGCCCCGCACAACGGTTCCGACATAGGCGAGCTTTGCGCGTTTTTGTGGATTTTCCAGAATCTGCGCTGCCGAGCCACTAAGGGACGCAAGACTGGCATTGCCGTGTTTGAAGCCAAATCCTATGGCCTCGTCGATCCAGTCCGAACTGGCCGGGAGCAATGTTCGCAGGGCCGATTTCTGATAGAGCAGTTGAAAGTCAGAAAGTGTTTTCCGTAAAAATCTCAACGTATTGTCAGATCGCCGGAACAGTGCCTGGCGCGGTCTATCCTTTTCAGGGGTCAGACCGAGAAATCCTCCAATCTCGACGGTGTGGTAATACTCCATGCCATTGGCAAACACGCTGACAAGAGCGCTCAGAGCCTCTTTTTCGTCGTGAAACAAGGCATTGTCCGGTCCCGGGTTTTGCCATGTATTCGCAAAACCGTCCGGAGCCTGCCATTCTGTCAGCAACTGGTAGGCCAGGTCATTGATATTGACGCTGATTGCCTTCGCGAACCGGCAGCGATACTCATCGGTCTTTTGCGACAACAATTCCGAACCTTCGCCGTAGAGCACGAATTCCAGCGCGGCCAATCCCAGGACCGCTACGCTTTTTTCCGCAAGCCCGCCGGTACTGATGGCCAGGGTGTCCTGTTTTGCCAGAATTGCTTGGACCTGGCGAAGACCGATGCCCCTGCGGTCGGGCCAGAAAAGCAGTTTTTCAAGCCGGTTGTGTTCGAGTATCGGTCCGATGCGGATGATGCTGACCGATGCCCAGGCCGATACGATCCCATCAAATCCAGCATATACCGATTGCAATTGAGCGTCGGATGGAGCGGCGCAGAGATCATTGATGTTGCTGGCGAGTTTTTGTGCCGCTGTGCTGAATTGCTTGTGTGCAGGGATGATGAAGCCGGTGATGGCGCTGTTGATGACCGTCACCGATTTGTCTTCTGATGAGGCGGCCGGTGCGCCGAACACAACCGCGGCGAACACCGCGGCCACCGCCCATCGGCAAAGCTTGTTCATCGTTCCGATCATCCTCTGGTTTGCACCGGGCATCCACGATTTTACGTCAGGTCATGAGATCCCAGTCGCCATGCCGCATATGCAGGCTGTATTCCTTGCCGTCCGTGCCTTCGGGCGCCACCAGTTCAAAATGCGGCGAGCGGTCCATGAATTCATGCATGTGAATGACGATCTGATCCGCGTCGGCAAGAACCACGCTGTAGGCGGGCGGTTCGAAATCACCCGGCACGCTCGTTTCAGGCGCATCAAGATCGAGCGCCAGTTGGTGGTTGAGACCGCGCGCACAGGAAAATGCGATACCGCGCCAATTGCCGGAAATCGGTCGATGCACATGTCCAAAGAAGATTTGCCGGATTCTTGAAAGGTGCGGTTTCAAAATCTCAAAAAAAGGTTCGGCGTCGAGGAGCCCGATCACGTCCATGCCCTTCAAGCCAAGTTTCAATGGCGGGTGATGCATGAAGATAATGATCGGCTGGTCGGTGCTTTCAATCCGGGTCTTCAGCCACGCAAGGCGTTTTGGACAGAGTTCACCGGCATCGGTTTGTGCATCGATATTGGTGTCGAGAAACAGACACCGTCCTGCTTCGGTATCGAGTGCAAATTGGACGAACCCGTTTTCATCCGTTTCAAGGCCGGGGATCGTTGCAAGCATGACCTTCCGATTGTCGTGATTTCCCAATATTGTCCTGACGGGAATGTCGAGGCGGCCGACTGCATCGGCCAGAATACGGTAGCTGTCTTCATCGCCCCAATGAACCTGATCACCGGTCATGACGACAAAATCAGCGTCGCCATGTTCGCGGTTAATGCTGTCGATCGCCGCATGGAGCCTTCGTTCGGGCGAAACGCCGTAAAGCCGGCGACCGCCGCTGATCAGATGGATATCAGTCAGGTGGATGAATTTCAGCACGTCCGGCAACCTTTCTCAAAACGTCGCGGGCCATAGTGAACCAGCCGACAAAAGAGGTCTACGAAAATTCCATGAAAATTGTGCAAATGACAGAGGTTAGCTGCAGAGTTGCGTACTACTCAGCCGATTGCGCGCTCTTGGGAACAATCTCGTATCCGGGTTCTTCCGGCTCATCGTCGGTCATCTCCGGTGGAAAGCCGGGCGCGGAAATGTCGCATCCAGTCGCCTCTTCCAGCCGACGGATGATATTTGGCGAATATTCACGCGATCCGAAACGTTTTTCACCGTCCCTGAAAATGTCGATCATGACTGGATTGATCTCCAGGGGAACGCCGAAACGGTCGGCGACCTGCTGGAAGAGGCCAATGTCCTTTGACACAAGATCCATGGTGAAATTGATGTCGCGCGACCCGCTGAGAATGACCTGGCTTTCGGTTTCATGGACGAAGGAATTGCCGGACGAGATCCTGATCGCCTCATAGGCGGTGTTGAGATCCATACCGGCGGCCTTTGAGGTGACCAGGGCTTCGCAAAGGGTGATCAGATTGGCGGTAGCCAGATAGTTGGTGACCACTTTCAAAATGGATGCAGAACCCAGCGGCCCGGTATGCAATATGCGTCTGCCCATGGTTTTCAGAACAGGAAGCATGCGTTCGAAGGTTTCGCGTTCACACCCTGCGAATATGGCGATGTTTCCCGTCGCCGCGCGGTGACAGCCGCCCGAGACCGGGCAGTCGACCGGCGAGCCGCCGGCGTTCCTGACGAGCGCTCCGAGCCTTTTGACTTCGGCTTCATCGGTCGTCGACATTTCCGCCCAGATCTTGCTGGGGGCCAGACCAGCCAGGATGCCGTCATCGGCCTCCATGACCGTTGCCGATGCAGCCGGGTTTGGCAAACAGGTAATGGTAATGTCGCAGTTCTGCGCCATCTGCTTCGGACGGTCGGCCCAATGGGCGCCGGCATCCAGGAAGGGCTGCGCGAGTGATTTGTCGAGGTCTCGCACGGTGAGGTCAATCCCGTTGCGCAACAGGCTTCCGGCAAGCTTGCCGCCGACATTGCCGAGGCCGATAAAGCCGATTTTCATGCATTGCTCCTTTGGCGATTGTATTGCGTTAACGCAGCGGTTCGGTTTCCATGGTCAGGTGCAGCGCGTCGCCGGTGTAAGGGTTGGCCCTGGCGACGGCTTCATTCAGCTCAATACCAAGACCCGGCTCCTGCGGTGGGACGACATAACCGTTTTCCCATAGGATGGGTTTTGTCAGAAGGTCGGCGTGAAAGCCGTCCCATTTCTGAATGCTCTCCAGGATCAGGAAATTTGGCGTGCAGGCCGCAAGCTGGATGTTTGCGGCTCCAACAATCGGTCCGCAATAAAGATGAGGGGCGATTTGCGCGTAGCGCGTTTCAGCCATCGCGGCGATCTTCTTTGCTTCGAGCAGACCACCGACACGTCCAAGGTCCATCTGCAGGATCGAGGCGGCGCCGGTATCGAGCACACGGGCGAACTCGTATTTTGTGCAAAGCCGTTCGCCGGTAGAAATCGGAATGGAGGTTGCGCGCGCAACCTCCGCCATCTGTTCGGGCATTTCGGGCGGAACGGGCTCCTCGAACCACAACGGATCGTATGGTTCGATGCGCCGCGCCATGCGTTTGGCGCCGGAAACGGTGAATTGGCCGTGGGTGCCGAAGAGCAGATCCGCGCGTGTACCGACCGCTTCGCGAATGCGCTTGCAGAATAGCTCAGAGCGCTCCAGATCTTCCATGCTCGGTTGATGGCAGTCATAGACCGTGTAGGGGCCCGCGGGATCGAATTTGACGGCGGTGAAGCCCTGATCCACCCAGTGAAGCGCGATCTCTGCTGCGATGTCCGGATCGTTATAGACATTCGGTGTGTCGGGATCGGGATAAACGTTTTCGTCGCCCGGCGGGTAGAGGTAGGTGTAGCTGCGCAGTTTTTCATGCACCTTGCCGCCGAGGAGCTCATAGACCGGTTTGCCGGCGGCCTTGCCGATAATGTCCCAGCAAGCCATTTCCAGCGCGCTCAGAACACCCATAACGGTGACATCGGGACGCAGCGTGTAGCCCGCGCCATAGGTGTTTCTCCAAAGCCGTTCGATATGGTGGGGATCCTGACAATCGAATATGCGGGCAAAGACGTCCTTTGCCATGTCCGCGACGAGGTGCGGACTGAACGTGGCGTTGTAGATTTCACCAACGCCGGCAATGCCGCAGGCGGTCTCAAGCTGGACAAAGATGAAATACCGGCCACCGCGCGATGGCGGCGGATTGGCGACGACATGGGTTTCGATGGACTGAAGTTTCATGGCCTCATCCGTTCCTTTGACCGTTCAGCTATTCGAACGCGCTCATTTGGTATTGTGCGCTTTCAAGCCATTGCGGATTGATTTCTGCGCCCCAGCCGGGGGCGTCGGATACCGTAACACCGCCGTTGGCGATGGCGAACGGAGCATTTGAAAACAACTGCTGCTGCCAGGGATAATAGTCGGGCCCTTCAATGGAGAGTTCCAGATAGGGGCCAGCGTTGGGGATTGCCTTCAGCAGATGCATTGTGAACAACGTGACCATGGAGAGGTTTGCCGAGTGTGGTGTGCAGACGAGGCCGGCTTCATGAGCCAGCTTTGCCACACGCATGGTGCGTGTCAGCCCGCCGAGATAACAGATGTCCGGCTGGACGACATTGATGGCCCGCATGCCGATCATCTGTTTCCAGGTCGACAGATCGCAGTTCTGCTCGCCGCCGGTCACGTCGAGCGACAACGCGTCGGTCACCTGTTTGGTCTGTTCGAGATCCCAGTAGGGGCAGGGTTCTTCGAAGTGGCATATGCCGTGGTCTTCCAGCATATGGCCAACCTCGATCGCTGTATTTGCGCTGTAGCCGCTGTTGGCATCGACGAGTAACGCGGCATCGTCGCCAAGCGCCTTGCGGACAGCGGGAACAATTGCTTCGGTTCGACCGGGCCACTCGTCTCGGTCATGACCGCATTCGCTGGCGACCCTGAATTTGAAGGCATCGAAACCGTGTTCTTCGCGCAGCCCGGCCAGGCGCCTGGCCTCATCCCCGGGCTGGATATCACGGCGCATGCTCGATGCGTAAGCGCGCAGCCAGCCCGGGCTGCCGCCGATGAATGAACAGACCGGCTTGTCGTGAAGCTTGCCCTTCAGATCCCAAAGGGCTGTATCAAGTCCGGCAAGGGCGCGGCGCAGATAGGAGCCGGGAAATTTGTGCTCCCGTTCGACGATCAGATCGACGAGGCTGTCGATATCATCGCCATTTTGCCCGAGCGCCCATGGGGCGATCTGCCGGTGGAATACCAGCGCGGTGATATCGGCATTGTATGTGGACATCTGTCCCCAGCCGGTCGATCCGTCTTCGGCGGTAACACGGACAAAGCTAACGAATTCGTTGCTAAAGGTCTCAAGGCTGGCGATTTTCATTGAACCGGACCCCCGGCTGCGGCGGTGTCTTCGAGGATGACGTCGGCGCCGCGTTGCGCCAGCATGATCGTCGGTGCGTTGGTATTGCCGGACGTCACATTGGGAAAGGCGGATGCATCAATAACGCGCAGCCGGTCCATGCCGTGGACGCGAAGCCGCGCATCGAGCACCGAATTGGCGGCATCCGTGCCCATGCGGCACGTGCAAGTCGGGTGATAGACAGTCGATGCCCGTTGCTTGAAATCTGCCAGCAGGTCGCTGTCGCTCATCGACGTTGGATCAGGTTGGCGGGTGGACTTGATGATTTTTGCCATTGTCGGCGTCTTTATCAGTTCGCCCAGTAGGCGAGCGCCTCTGATCACCGCGTCGCGGTCCTCGTTCGTCGTCAGTGAATTGGGCGATATTTTCGGCGGCGCGCGGGGATCGTCCGACGCGATATCAATGCGACCGCGGCTGGTCGGACGACAGGGCTGGAATGAAAGCAGGAAGCCGGGTTCCGGGTCGATCTGCGGCGCGGTTCCCGAGCCGGTCGAATAGGTGGCCGGGTTACAGTAGATCTGCATATCCGCGCGGGTTGCCTGTGCTGAGGAGCGAATGAAGCCACCGCACTGATTGATACCGAGGCTCAACATGCCGCGGCGCGTCAGCGCATATTGCAATGCCGCCGTCACGCGGCTGGGCCAGGGCTGCAGCCTGTTGTTCAGGGTAGGGACCGTTGCCTCGTAATAGTAATTGATTGCCAGATGGTCCTGCAGGCCGCCACCGATTTCAGGCAGATCGGCACGCACTTCGATACCCTTGTCCTTGAGCCGCGCTGCCGGACCAAGGCCGGATAGCTGCAGCAATTTCGGCGAATTGACCGCTCCGCTGCTGACGATCACCTCGCGTCGTGCCATTGCATTATGTGTGACGCCATCGTGGCGATAGGCAATACCGGTGGCCTGATTGCCATCGAACAGGATCCGTTCGACCACTGCGCTGGAAATCACCGCGAGATTGCCGCGTCCAAGCGCCGGACGCAAAAAAGCATCGGAAGCCGAGCAACGCCAGCCCTTGCGCGTCGTGTTGTGAAAGATGCCCAGGCCTTCCTTCTGTGCGCCGTTGAGATCCGTCGTGGTCGGCCAGCCAGCCTCGCTGGCGGCGTGAATAAACCGCTCGGTCACAGGATGGGCCTGATCAGCTTCGTCCGTCACCCACAGGGGGCCATTGCCGGTTGTTTCCAGCCTGCCATCACGCCGCCGCGCCTTTGTCTCGGTGCGTTCGAAAACGGGGCGCACTTTATCCCAGTTCCAGCCTTCAGCGCCGCTCTCTGCCCAGTCGTCGAAATCATGCGGAAGGCCGCGGCAGTACACCATGGCATTGATCGAGCTCGATCCGCCGATCACCTTGCCGCGCGGCCAGTAGGCGGAACGTCCATTGAGTTCGGGATCCGGTTCGGTGTCGTAGCACCAGTTGACCGACGGATCCATGAACGTAAATCCATAGCCAATGGGCACGCGGATCTTGAGCTTGCGGTCCGATCCACCGGCTTCGACGAGCAGCACCGAATGCCGACCACAACGCGTGAGCCGGTCGGCAAGGACGCAGCCCGCAGACCCGGCACCCACCACGATAAAGTCGAATTCCATGCTGGCCATGCCGACACCACCTCGTTTACCCCAATTTTGACGGTGAATTGACTATATTCAAACGAAGCTTTATCGGTCAAAGACCTAATATTTTTTGTCGGTCGTGGAGCGCAATTTATGAGTTATCAATTGCCGCCCGTTGCGTGGCTGAGAGCATTCGAGGCGGCAGCCCGGCATTCCAGCTTTGCCGCTGCAGCCGGCGAATTGAACATGACCTCCGCGGCCATCAGCCATCAGATCAGATCGCTGGAAAAGAAGCTGGGTTTCGGATTGTTCGAGCGATTGCCGAGGGGTGTTCGGCTGACGGATATGGGGGCCGCCTACGTTCCGGCAGTGCGCAAGGCGTTCGAGGATCTATCTGTCGCCACAATGGGCATATTCGGATCGATCGGCGACCGGACCCTGCGCATCAGGGTGCCCATCTCCTACGCATCGCTGGTGCTGGTGCCCCGACTGCCTGAATTTCGCGAAACCTATCCCGGCATAGAATTGCAGCTCTGCACGACGATCTGGGGCGACGGGCTGAATTCTGAATCGATCGACGTGGACATTCGCTACGGCGATGGCAACTGGCCGGATCAGAACGGCAATGATGGCGGTTGTGAAAAAATCAGCAGTGAAGCGTCGATCGTCGTTTGCAGTCCGGACCATGCCGAGTCACTTGGTCCCGGTGCCGGTCTGACCGAACTGTGCCTGGGCAATATTATCGAAATCATGGGCTGCGAGGGCATGTGGGACGATCTGATGAAGCTCAACGGCCTGCATACGCGGCAGCATTCCGCAGGCATCAAATCGGACACATCGCTTATCGCACTCGAATATGCGGCGACCGGGCAGGGTGCCGTTCTGGTGCTGGATGCGTTCGCGCAACCCTATCTCGAAAGCGGGCGGCTTGTTCAGCCGGTGGACGCACGTCTTCCAAGCCGGCAGGCGCACTATCTGATGCGGCGCACCGGCAGCCAGCACGCACCGGAAGTGCTGCTGTTTACCGAATGGCTGCTCGACTGCTTTCGCCGGGATCCCTAGCTTTTGACATCGACGTTCAGGCTGACCCTGTTGGATTCGTAGACCTTGCCGCCGGAATTGTATTTGACGAAGACATCGACATTGTATTTCCGCGGCTTGCGGGCAATGACCGATACTTTGATCTGCTTGTTCTTTTGAACCCAGATGACCGGGAAACAGACCGGACCGACGCCCGACCAGATGAAGCAGGCTTCCGTGATCTCGACCTCGGTGGTTGTCTTGATGGAAATATCGACCCAGTAGCGCTGCCCCACATGCATGATGTTGGTTGTGTGAACCCGCTCGATAATAACCTCGCTTGCGGAAGCGGGTGTAACGAGGCTGGATGCCAGCATGAGGAAAGCAAGGAATACGGTGAATTTCGCGCGCCAGGATTTCATCGATAACCTCCACAGTTTTACTCGCCGAAACATGCCACATAACACCAGATTGGCAAACACACATTTGCCTACGGACTGTGCGAGGCACCGTTGCCAGAAGACGACTATTTCTTTGCGTGTCCGGTGAGGGACCGGTAAAACAGGTCAAGGATGAACAAAATAAGCCGATATGCAATTCACAGTCGTTTCTTGGTTTCGGCAAACGGGAGAATGTGATGCCCAATATTCTTCGGCGCGAAGATGTGGCCTTCCTGCTTTATGATTTTCTCGATCTGGAAACGCTCAGCCAATTGCCGCATTTTGCCGATGCGGATCGCGATGTATGCGACGCGATATTGGACAGTGTTGAAAAGATCGCCGAAGAGCGGTTTCAGCCGCACGCACAAAAACTCGATGCCAACGAGCCGGAATTTGACGGTGAAAGTGTACACATCATACCGGAGGTGAAAGAGGCCATCGATGCCTATTGCGAGGCGGGGCTCATGGGCGCCAGTTTCGATACCGACGACGGCGGACTGCAGCTGCCATTCCTGTTACAGACAGCGATATCGGCCTGGTTTTCAGCCGCCAATTGGGGCACCAGCGGTTATGCCGGTCTGACGGTTGCAGCCGGCAATCTTCTGGCCGAGCACGCCAGCCAGGAGCAGAAAGAACGCTATCTGCGTCCGATGGTCGAGGGGCGGTACTTTGGCACCATGGCGCTGTCGGAGCCGCATGCGGGTTCGTCCGTCGGTGATATCCGCACGCGGGCCGAGCCGCAGGACGACGGCAGTTATCGGCTGTTCGGCAACAAGATGTGGATATCCGGCGCCGACCATGAAATGTCGGAGAACATCATCAATCTGGTACTCGCCAAAATTCCGGGCGGCCCTCCAGGGGTCAAAGGCATTTCGCTCTTTATCGTGCCGCGTTACCTGATCAATGAAGACGGCGCGCGCGGCGCGCGCAACGACGTGAAGCTCGCCGGTCTCAACCACAAGATGGGTTGCCGGGGCACGGTCAATTGCGTGCTGAATTTCGGCGATGGTGACGGGGCAGTGGGTTATCTGATTGGCGAACCGAACGCCGGCCTGCAGTACATGTTCTCGATGATGAACGAGATGCGCATCGGAGTCGGGCTCAGTGCCGCAGCGCTTGCCGCGACCGGCTATCTGCATGCTCTCGACTACGCCAGGGACCGCACCCAGGGCAGAAAGATCGGCGACCGTGATCCGGCAACGCCCATGGTACCGATCATCGAACATGCCGACGTCAAACGCATGCTGCTGCAGCAAAAGGCCTACGCGGAAGGGGCCATGGCGCTGTGTTTCTACGCCGCCAGACTCAGCGATGAAAAACGCGCGGGCGATGCGGCTGCGCAGGAACGGGCGACGGCGCTGCTCGACATCCTGACGCCGATCGTCAAATCCTGGCCCTCGGAGTTTGGCCTACGGGCCAATGAAATCGCCATCCAGGTGTTCGGCGGCGCGGGTTATACGCGCGATTATCCGGTCGAGCGTTTCTATCGGGACAACCGGCTTAATCACATTCACGAGGGAACAAGGGGAATTCAGGGGCTCGATTTACTCGGGCGCAAGGTTCCGATGCAGGGCGGTGCGCCGTTGAAGGCGCTTGTTGCGGAAATGCGGGAGACGGTGAAAGTAGCTGCCGAAATGCCGGAGCTGGCGAATTTTGCAGCGGAGCTCGACGCTGCCATTAGGCTTGCGGTCGACACGACACTGAGCATGGGTGGCAAGGCAGGCCAGCTCGGTCAGGAAACCTATCTCGCCAACGCTACAATCTATCTCGACATGCTGGGTCATATCGTGGTTGCCTGGTTGTGGTTGCGGCAGGCCATGGCGGCTTCCGAAAGGCAGGCAGACGCGGGTGAGACGGTCGATCCGCTCTGCGGCGGCAAACTGTCGGCCTGCCGGTATTTCTTCCGCTACGAGTTGCCGGTTGTGGAGACACAGTGTGAGCTGCTTGCGCAAATGGACACGACCTGCCTGGAAGCGCCCGCCGACGTGTTTTGAGGTCGGCAGGTGCGGACGAACGGTTCGGCTTCAGTCAAAGGACTTGCGGTGCTTCACCACCACTTCGGCACCGCGCCCCTCGGGCTCATAATCCACCAGGTACGCCGGGAAGCCGCCGGCGCGCAGGTCTTCTGCACAATCATCCTCAAGTCGCTTGACGACCTGTGAGGACCAGACGCGCGGACCGTAGCGACGCAGACCGTCTTCCATGGCGGCAACACAAACTGGTGAAAGTTCCAGCGGCACGCCGAGCGATTTGCCGAGATCATCGAACAGCGTGACATCCTTGACCTCGTGATCCATGGTGAAATTGATGTTGTAGCTGCCGTTGAGGATCAATTGTCCCTCGGTTTCATGCACGAAGGAATTGCCGGATGAAACCCGGATGGCGTCATAGGCAACGGCGAGATCGATGCCGGCACGTTTGGCGACCATGAAGGCTTCACCCGTGGAAACGAGCTGAACGCCTGCCAGGTAGTTGGTGATCACTTTGAGGATCGAAGCGGTGCCAAGGCCGCCGGTGTGGACGATCTGACGGCCCATGGTCGCCAACAGCGGAAGCACTTTTTCGAAGGCGTCGCGGCGGCCACCGGCAAAGATTGCGATGTTGCCGGTCGACGCGCGATGACAGCCGCCGGAAACGGGTGAATCCATCGCAATACCGCCGCGTGTCTCGACCAGCGCGCCAAGACGTCTTACATCTTCAACTTCGGTGGTGGACATTTCCAGCCAGATCTTGCCGTCGCTGATGCCTTCCAGCACGCCGCCTTGTTCTTCCAGCACCTGTGCCGAAATTGCGGGCGAGGGGAGGCATGTGATGATCACGTCACACTCCTCGGCAAGCTGCCTGCCGCTATTTGCCCAGGTGGCACCGCCCTCAAGCAGCGGTTTGGCTGCATTCCGGTCGGCGTCACGCACCGTCAAATCAAAGCCGTTGCGTAGCAGGCTGCCTGACAGTTTGCCGCCGACATTGCCCAGACCTATGAACCCGATCTTCATCTTTCGTCAGTTCCTTTCCATATGCTGCAATGGCCTTTGAAGGTGACTTTGTCGGGAGCAACACGCAAACGAAGTATTTCGGCCCTCAGCCACCAAAAAACGGGATTGGATCCGGTTTGTCGTTTGCGGCTATTGGCCGAACAGAGTGCGCCATGGGGTTTCAATTGTTTCAGAAGCCAGAGTAAAAATTCCGCAACAACTTGAATTCAATAATAAAAATGCAAATGACCGCTATGTGCTGCCGGTACAACTGAAACATTGTTCCCGGTTTTCTGAAATGCGGCTGAAACGGCCGGCTCTTAGATTTGTCTCATCGAAAGACACCGCCAGCGAACACGGATGGTCCGGACTGTACTGGCAATAATGAGCCGATGGAGCGAATTATGACTATGATTATTGATCACTCTGTTGATCACACAACTGCAGGAAGCCGGGGCTTTGCCGGCGCCGCCTGGAAACGAATGAACCCTTTCTCCGACCATGCGCGTGCCGCCCGCCGGACACGCCGTGAACATGAAATGCTGATGTCCATGTCAAATTTCGAATTGCATGATATCGGCCTCGTACGCGGCGACGTCGCGTTCGGAATTTCAAGCGGACGCGGTGTATTTCGCGATGCCGACCGCTGATCGGATTGACCTGCACGACCTCCCGTCAACATCCGATGCCGGTGCCGAGAAATCGGCGCCGGCTTTTCCTTGTTGGCCTGACAAGATCAATGTGATGGCGGTTTTGCGCTCTGTTGCCGGCGCTGCGTCTCGGCCGACTGGCGAACGACTTCAGAAATCAGTGAGAGCTGACAGTCCAGGGGGCTGGTCTTTCGCCAGATCATACCGATCGTGCGCGATGGCTGCGGCTTATTAAAACGCGCAACTGACACCGATGCCGAGCGTGTTTCGACTGAAACGGCCATTTCGGGGATCAATGTGACACCGATGCCGGCGCCGACCATTTGCACCAGTGTGGACAGGGAGCTGCCATCCAGCAATTCCCGTGACAGTGCGGAACGCAGGTTGCAGAACGAGAGAGTCTGATCGCGAAAACAGTGTCCTTCTTCCAGCAGAAGAAGTCTCATTTCACGCAGCGTTTCCCGACTGGGTACCGGCTTTCCCTCGTCCTCGCTGGGGCGGACCAGCACAAACTCCTCGGAAAACAAGGCGACCTCGGTCAATGAAGGTTCGGAAACGGGCAGGGCAACGATTGCCGTGTCGAGCCGGCCATCGGTGAGCTCCCGAATGAGTTTTGCAGTCAACGTTTCGCGCACATGAATTTCAAGGCCGTCATGCATGCGGGCGAGATTGCCGATGATTGTCGGCAGCAGGTAAGGTGCGATCGTCGGGATGACGCCTATCCGCAGCCGCCCCACTAGCCGGTCCTGCGAGGCACGCGCCATGTCTCCAAGTTCGTTGACCGAACGCAAAATATCACGGGCGCGTACCGCAAACTCCTCCCCGAAGCTCGTCAGTCGTATCTGCCGGGCGCCTCGCTCGAAGAGCTCCGTCGCAAGCGTCTCTTCCAGTTCCTTGATCTGCATCGACAGGGCAGGTTGTGAGATCGCACACGCATCCGCCGCGCGCCCGAAATGACCGTGCCGCGCCAGCGCATCGAAATATCGCAGCTGTTTGAGCGTCATGTTTATCATAACGTCGCCTTATCGTTACGATCAGTAAATCCAACTTAAACTAATGGTACCGCTTTGCTATAGGACTTGTAGCGGAGATTGGAAACAGACATTTTGACCATTGCCTCGGATCGCGGCGGCTGACACTATGCCTGTCATTGAATTCCAGATCATCCGCGAAAGCCGACGCCCTTGGATCGTATTTGTTTCAGGACAATATCCACCCCGGCATATTCTTGGCAAAAATCGGCCTTTGACCTAACTAATTCTATGGCTTCGCGCCGGCCCGGGATCTGTTCGGCTTCGCGACAAAAAAACAAGGTTCGTGCTTGAAACCCGTTCAATGCACTTAGTCTCAATGGGAGAGTAAAATGGGAAATGATGTCGAAAACGCAGGCAAATGTCCTGTTATGCACGGAAGCACGTCACTTGGTGCCAGATCCAACCGGGACTGGTGGCCCAATCAGCTGAATCTGAAGATGCTTCACCAGAACTCTTCCCTGTCCGATCCGATGGACGAAGCGTTCAATTACGCCGAAGAATTCAAGAGCCTCGATCTCGAAGCGCTGAAGAACGACCTCTACGCGCTAATGACGGACTCGCAGGACTGGTGGCCAGCCGACTATGGCCATTACGGACCGCTTTTCGTCCGCATGGCATGGCACAGCGCAGGCACCTACCGAACGGCAGACGGCCGCGGTGGCGGATCGTCCGGCACACAGCGTTTTGCTCCGCTCAACAGCTGGCCGGACAACGTCAACCTCGATAAGGCACGTCGGCTGCTGTGGCCGATCAAGCAGAAATACGGCCGCAAAATCTCCTGGGCCGACCTGATGATCCTTGCCGGTAACTGTGCCCTGGAATCGATGGGGTTCAAGACGTTCGGGTTTGCCGGCGGGCGCGAAGACGTGTGGGAACCTGAAGAAGACATCTACTGGGGCGCGGAAGATGTCTGGCTGGAAGACGAGCGCTATACCGGAGACCGGGATCTCGAGAACCCGCTTGCAGCTGTTCAGATGGGCCTGATTTATGTGAACCCGGAAGGACCGAACGGCAATCCGGATCCTGTTGCCGCGGCACACGATATTCGCGACACGTTCGGCCGCATGGCGATGAACGACGAAGAAACCGTCGCGCTGATCGCCGGCGGACACACTTTCGGTAAAACGCATGGCGCCGGCGATGCGGCGCTTGTCGGTCCGGAACCCGAAGCTGCGGGCATTGAAGAGCAGGGTCTTGGCTGGAAGAGCAGCTTCGGCAGCGGCAAGGGCGGCGACGCGATCGGCAGTGGCCTGGAAGTGATCTGGACCACGACGCCGACGAAATGGAGCAACAATTTTTTCTGGAACCTGTTCGGTTATGAATGGGAACTGACCAAGAGCCCGGCCGGTGCCCAGCAGTGGATTCCGACCAACGGAGCAGGCGCGCGCACGGTTCCCGATGCCCACGATCCGTCCGTCCGCCACACACCATCCATGCTGACGACCGACCTTTCGCTACGCTTCGATCCCGAGTACGAAATGATTTCGCGGCGCTTCTATGAAGACCCCGACGTGTTTGCGGATGCGTTTGCCCGGGCGTGGTTCAAGCTGACGCACCGCGATATGGGCCCAAGGACATTGTATCTCGGCGCTGAGGTTCCGGCGGAGGAGTTGATCTGGCAGGATCCAATTCCCGCTGTTGATCACGAGCTGGTCAGTGACGCGGATATTGCCGACCTGAAGGCCAAAATACTTGGCTCCGGCCTGTCGATCTCAGAACTGGTATCGACAGCATGGGCATCGGCTGCGACCTTCCGCGGTTCCGACAAGCGTGGCGGGGCAAACGGCGCCCGCATCCGTCTTGAGCCGCAGAAGGATTGGGAAGTCAATCAACCCGCTCAACTCGCCAAGGTGCTCGAAGCACTTGAAGCGATCCAGAAGGCCTACAATGAAGCACAGACCGGCGAGAAGAAAGTTTCGCTGGCTGACCTCATCGTACTGGGCGGATGCGCAGCCGTCGAACAGGCTGCAAAAGCTGCGGGCCACGATGTGACCGTGCCGTTCACGCCGGGCCGTATGGATGCGTCACAGGAGCAGACCGATGTGGAGTCGGTAGCCGTCCTTGAGCCGATTGCCGATGGTTTCCGCAATTATCTTAAAGGCAAATACTCCGTATCGGCGGAAGAACTGCTGATCGACCGGGCGCAGTTGCTAACGCTGACCGCACCTGAAATGACGGTGCTTCTTGCGGGCATGCGAGTCTTGGGCGCAAATGTCGGGCAGTCGCAGAACGGCGTATTCACAGACCGGCCGGAATTGCTGACAAACGACTTTCTCGTCAACCTGCTCGACATGCCCACGGCCTGGAAGGCGACCTCCGAGGCAGAAGACGAATTCGAAGGAAGCGATCGCGATAGCGGCGACGTGAAATGGACCGGCACACGGGCCGATCTGATCTTCGGTTCGAACTCCCAGCTCCGGGCCGTCGCAGAAGTTTACGCGAGCGATGACTCGCAGGCTGACTTTGTGCGCGACTTCGTGGCTGCCTGGAACAAGGTGATGAACCTTGACCGGTTCGATCTGGCCTGATTACGCCCGATCACGATTAAAACACGCGCGAGCGCGGCTGGAGTTCAGCCGCGCTCGAATTTATCTCGTGCCCTTTGACGCCTCAGGCCGCCATCGTCCGTTTGCCGACGAATGTGCCGAGATGCTCAGCCAGATCCCTGGCATCGTCGCCGGCGCCGTCGATCAGAGTTGATTTACGGCGGCGAAGAAAGGGCAGGCCCATAACGTAGAGGCCAGGCGCGTCCGTCACGCCGCCATCGTGGATCATGCGGCCCTTGCGGTCGAGCACGGGAACCTCCAACCAGGAATAGTCCGGCCGAAAACCGGTGGCCCAAAGAACGGTCTTCACACCGCTTGCTTTGAGATCGAGTTCGAGGCGCGGCTTCTCCGGCAATTTTGTGTCGTCGAACCGTTCTGCGGGACCGACCTCACCGGTTAATCCATTTTCGGTGATCCATTCGTCAATCGTATCCAGCAGGCGGTTCATTTTCAGATCCGCCAGAGCGCAGACATTGCCCAGCGAACCAGAAAAGAGTGCCTTTCCGTCGCGCATGCCGGCTATGCGGCCGACAATATCTATGCCCATTTGCGTCAGTGCATTCATGTCGAGGTTTGACCGTTCGGGCGACCCTGCAAGCTGCAGCGAAGGAGCCCGGCGCGCGCGCTTGATGTCGTCGACTTCATCATAGGTCATGCCAAGGACGCCGCAGGCATCCATCCACCATTTGATGTCTCGCCCGCGATAGGTGCGCGGCGCGCGAACATGCTCACCGGCCGCGAGAATAACGTCATGGCCCGATTGTCGGATTTCTTTGGCCAATTGCATGCCGGTCGCCGATGCGCCGACAACCAGGACGCCGCCATCGGCAAGCTGATCCGGATTGCGGTACTGCATCGGTGTCAGGGATTCGACACCATCGGGAAGATCGGCTGCAAGTTTAGGAACATTGGCGATGTTGCAGGCGCCCGATGCTATGACCAGGGTGCGGCAGCGCCATTTGCCGCGGTTCGTGGAGACGACATAACCGTCTTCACTCGGGCGCACGTTCTCAACCGTGGTGTTGGTTTCAACCGGGGCTTCGACGTGCCTGGCATAGCCATCGAGAAAATCGATGACGGCCGGCATGTCCATATAGCCGTCGGGATTGTCGCCCCCGTAGCTATAGCCGGGTAAACGGGCTTGCCAGTTGGGTGTTAAGAGGGTGAGTGAATCCCAGCGCTCCTTGCGCCAGGAATTGGCCACTTCGCCGCGCTCCAGCAACACATGGTCGATGGAGCGCTGCGACAGTTGGTGGCTCATGGCAAGCCCGGTCTGGCCAGCGCCAATGATGACAGTCGTTGCGTATTTCACGACACTTGCTCCCTTTTTCTCAACAGCTTAGTTGACTTCGACAATGACGTTTGTCGGATTGGTGATGGCGTCGAAGACGGCAGACCGCTTTTGCGACTGGGCTACCAGTGCCTTGATTTCAGCTTCGGTCGCGTCGGCATTCACATCGAATGTCACATGGATCGTTCCGAAGCCGTTGCGGACTTCGTCATCGATGCCCAGGATGCCCTGGAGATCCATATCGCCTTCAACAGTGGCCTTTACCGAATACAACTGAATGCCACGGTGCTGAGCGACGGCGGCAACACCGCCCATCAGGCAACTTGCAAGGCCCGTCAGTGCCAGTTCGGCCGGGGTAGGGGCATTGTCTTCGGCTGCAAACTGTTCCGGGTGGTCGGCTTCGACCGTGAAGGAATTGGAACGTCCCTGTTCTTCACCGAGGCCAAAGAAGCCGCCGATTGTCGAACGGCTGTGCGTGCCGTTTACCCATTCACACGTCGTGCGCCATTTGAACTGCGCGGCTTCGGGCGTTGCTTCCAGGGCTTCACGAGCACCCAGGAGTGCCTCGACGTTAACGCCGTTGTTTACTTCCGTGACTTTTTCCATTGTCGCCTGTGTCATTAGATTGTCCTCAATATCAATCGCTGTTTGTGTCGCATGCGATAGGCCGTTGCGGCTTATCTGATCGAAATTTGGGACCGCCGCCTTTCAGTCCGGTGTCGGAAAGGGGGCACAGTGTTTCAATTGTTGTTGGATGTTTCAGTTGTTTCAGGACAGGCATCCATTCGCGATGCCCGTCCTGGCATCGTGAGCCACCGCGCGTCGATACGCACGAACTAATGTTTAGAATGCAGCGGTGAAGACTAGAATTGCCGGCTCACGCCGATATTGGCTTCACCGACAAAGGCGTTGTCGGTACCATAGCCGACTTCGAAGCCGGCGATGTATCTGACGTTGCCCCCATTCGAGGTGAACGCCATATCGCCACCCACAAATCCGCGGGCTACCGCATCGTCGGCGCCGGAGGTGAAGGTTATCGACTGGCCGGCAAGCGCGGCATCGACACTGTCTCCCTAGTTAAAAATGCCGTCAACACCGACGCGCAGCCGTGCGTCCAGCACTCCGTTTGGTGATTTGCGTTGTTCCATCTGATATGCAAGTTGCCCACGAATTTCCCCAACCTGAACTGTGCGATCGCCGACGGTCAGTGCGGACTGTGTCCCCGCAAGGGCGGACCCGGTCTCAGTCTCCGTGTATCCGTTGAGGAACAATGCCGAATAACGAAGGCGCACACTTGGTGTCACATTGGCAAAGACGGGCTTTGCAGGACCGATCGTCAGGGACGGGCTGACGAACCAGACATTGTAATCGGCGCTGTTGGTCACAACGCCGCCGATGACTGTATTGTTTGTCCCAAGGCGATCATTCTGATTGATGGTCGCACCGATGGTTGTCGAAAAATCCACCAGTAATGTGTCGCCGGAATAGCTGGCATACCCACCGCCAAAGATACTTTGCGTTTCAGTCTTGGCTACGCCGCCGGATGAGCGGACGCGGCCGTAGGAATAGCCGCCGAAAAAACCGGATGACACATTTTCAGAGTTTTCCCTGTCGAAGCCACCGATGATCCCGCCGAGAAGATTGTCATAGGCCGATGTTGTGCTGGTTGCGTCCTGGTTACGATAGCCGCCTGTAAGGGTCGCCCAGCCGCCGTTATCCTGTATTCTGTAGTTGCCATTGGCGCCAGCCATGGAAAATGTCTGAGAGCCCTGGCGTCCGCGCCTCCCATACATGCGCTCTTCAAGGGCGCTGGCGATGGCGCCGGTCATGTCATTGAGCGCATTCGGTACGGCGGCAAATCCGGTTAGATCGAAGATCGTCACCACTTCGTTGGGGAATGTACAAAACGGCCGGCCGGCCGCGTTGATCGTGTCGGGCACGCCATCGAAAATGAAAGAAGCGTTCAGGCCGGGACCAAAATTGACAATCGAATTTTTCGTAAAATCGAATGTCAAACCGCCATAGATGATAGTGCCGGCCAAAATCGTCAGTTCGCCGAAATCACTGTCGAACTGCACAGCATTGCCGTCATCGACGATGATCGTGCCCGCGATCGTTGCCGAATTATTCGGGTCCTAAAAAATAGATTGCCCTGGTTGTCCCACCGTGCATGAAAATTGATGCACCGGAATTGACAACGACTGTGTTGTTGCTGCCTTCGAGTTCTATGCCGCGGGATTCATCACCATCGGTGATAATAGTGCCGTCCAGGATGATTTCGATATTGCCGGTGTCCGCAAAGATGGCATCGGCGTCTTTCGCCTGGGTCATAATGCTTGCGCTACGTGCGACATGAATGGTGTTGAAGCCATCAAAGGCTTCAATGCCGCCCGAATGCTCCCCGGACGTCACGATGGTGCCAGTATGCACTATCGTGTTGTGTCCGAAATTCATCTGTATACCCATGGCCCACTCGCCCTGCGATGTTATGGTGCCGTGGTTGATGAATGTATTGTCGAGACCGTCGAGATATACGACGATTGCATTGTCGTCCATGGTTGAAAGAGCTCCGCTGTTTTCCGCCCGGTTTCCGGTTCCAGTTGTGTATACGGCTGATGTGGAGGTGGTTGCTATGGATCCGGTTTCAGTGATGGTCAGGCTGTCATAGGCGTCCAGGACATTGGATGGCGATCCGTTTGTTACGGTCGTTGCCGTATCTACGATGTAATCATCCCCGCGCGCGGCCTGAGATGACAATAGAGTCAGCACAAGTATTGGAGCCGCATACCGCATGTTTACAGCGCGCATTGTCATCAGTTTCTCCTGGAATAGATTTCGCCCACGATCTGTTTATCGAATAGACAGCAGTTCGGGTCATTGCACCATTCACATTTTCAAACGGAAGTTGTGTTGACGGTCTACTCAGCTTCGACGCCGGAGTCGTCCGTCAATATTGCGTGTGCAATTTTCCGGGCTTCCTGCAGATGGGTCCGGCAGGCGGCTGCGGCTTCGTGGGGTTTGCGCTCGGCGATGGCCTGATAGATCTCACGCATGCGTTTCGGGCCGGTGTTCAAACGGTCGCCGGTGCTCAATGTGAGAACACGCAGCCGGCTGATGCGTCCGTTCAGGCGATCGACAATCTCCCAGGCGATACCGTGACCGGCCGCGATGAAAATGGTGCGATAAAAATCGGTGGTCGCCTTAAGCAGGGAAGTGGCGTCATCGCTGTGGGATTCGGATTCCAGCTCTTCAAGCGCCTCGCGCAACGCGTCCAGGTCGGCGGTGCCGATATTGGTGGCGCAGGCTGCCGCTGCTTCTGATTCCAGTTGCGCGCGAATATCGTAGATCTGTCGGGCGGTATCCCAATCGAGCCTGGCGACTGCAGGCCCCTGATTGGCGATGACGTCGACAAGGCCTTCCGATTCCAGATGCCGGATTACTTCGCGGATGACAGTGCGGCTGACGCCCATCTGTTCGCACAATGTTCGTTCGACAAGTCTTTGCCCGGGCTCGAATAGTCCGCCAATGATGGCGTCGCGCATTTTTTCGAGCGCAATCTCCCTCAGAGTGGAGGGCGGTTTGGTGATTTTCAGGCCGCTCAAATCGTTCATTTCGGCTCCTTTTTCCCTTGATAGCCTTAAAATCCGTCAAAAACAACGATTGACATATCGTATTATGGTATACCATATTAACAACATATTTGAAATTGGTGAATCCGATGCCCGCAGAACTCAGAAAAACGCTCCTTCATGTTGAAAAAACCCTGGTCGAGGGCGGCAGGCATGCGCCGCAGCCGCTGTTGATGGTTGCGGCTGCTGCCGTGGTGACAAGCCCCTGGGCCGGCAAGGGCTTCGTAGAAGACCTCAGGCAGGCATTCAGGATGCTGCGCCGGGTCTCGGCGAATTGCTGACCGGCATGATCATCGCTGCGGCGGGATCGGGCGCCGCGGTCGAAGGCTACGGCAAGGCGGCGGTGGTCGGCGTCAACGGCGAAGTCGAGCACGCGTCGGATCACCGAGCAGCTTGTCGACAGCTACCTTGATGCCGTCGGCGACCTCATCGAAGCTCTTGTGTCCGTCTTCGGTCTGGATGCCGTCCGCCGGCACGTAGATGTTCTGCGGCGCGGTGCACATCTGGCCGCTGTAAAGCGACAGCGAGAAGGCAATGTTGGGGCGCATGCCACGGAAATTGTCAGTGGAGGCTATGACGATGGAATTGACGCCCGCCTCTTCGGTGTAGACCTGGGTCGTCTCGCCGGCATTTTTTCGCACCCAGCTTCCAAAGGCGTTGGATCCGGTGAAATCGATAATGCGCACGGCGGGGTCGGTGACCAGATCCTTGGTAATTTGCGATCCGGATTCATCGACAGCAAGCAGGAGTGCGTTCGGATCGAATCCGGCTTCGGCCAGAACTTCGCGGCCGATTTTGACGGTCAGTGCAAGCGGCAGGATCGCGCCCGGATGCGGTTTGATGATGACTGTGTTGCCGGTGGCAAGGCTGGCGAACAGTCCCGGGTATGAATTCCAGGTAGGGAAGGTGGCGCAGCCGATGACAAGGGCAATACCACGCGGAACCACGCGGAAGCGCTTTTCAAGAACCAGCGGATCGTGTTTGCCCTGGGGTTTTGTCCAAATTGCCGAGGCCAGTGTGCGGGTCATTTCCGCATAGGCATAGGTGACGGCTTCGAGGCCGCGGTCCTGGGCATGCGGCCCACCGGCCTGGAAAGCCATCATGAAGGCCTGTCCGGTTGTGTGTGAAACGGCATTGGCCATTTCGAAACTGCGTTTGTTCAGCCGGTCGAGTATCTCAAGGCACACGCCAACACGGTCCTCGATCGATGCATTCCTCCAGCCATCCGCGACCGCCTTGGAGGCCTCCAGGAGCTGGGCGAGGGAGGCATTCGGATATTTGATATTCAACTCAAGACCATAGGGCGAGGCTTCCCTGCCGACGCTGGATCCGTCGTCCGGATGGCCTTCTAATGCATATTCTTTTCCAAGCGCGGATTTGAATGCCTGCATTCCGCCATCCTTGGCCGTTTCGCCGTAGATCTTGCCGCTTGCAACCTCGGGGTAGGGAGACCAGTAGTCCCGTGAAAGGGCAACTTCGAGGGCCTTGCCCAATGTTGCCTTGTGCGTTTCAAAAAAACCGCTCATTTTGTTCTCCTGGCATTCGGATGGTCGAATTTGTGTCTTTCTTAATCATTGACCAACCGGTCGGTTTATGCAATATAAGATGTCAATACAGAGCCTGAAGGCCGCGTGTTGTGGAGGAGAACTGGTATGAGCGACGATAAAGTACTGGTGGAAAAAGGTGATGGTTATGCCGTCATTAAGCTGAACCGTCCCGACAGACTGAATGCCTTCACACCGGTACAAAACACCACATTGCTGGAAGCGCTGACACAGGCGGACGACGATGCAGATAGCCGTGCCGTCATCCTGACTGGTGCGGGACGCGGCTTTTGCGCCGGACAGGATCTGGGCGAGCGCAATCCGGATGACGGAACACCCGATCTCGGTCGTACGATTGATACTTACTTTAATCCGCTGATCCGCAAACTGCGCGCGATGCAGATACCGGTGATCTGTGCGGTCAACGGCGTGGCCGCTGGTGCGGGCGCTAACGTCGCGCTTGCCTGCGACATCGTGCTGGCTGCCAAATCGGCAAAGTTCATTCAGGCTTTCGCAAAGATAGGTCTGGTACCGGACAGCGGCGGCACCTGGACTGTCACGCGGCTGATCGGCGAAGCACGTGCCAAAGCAATCATGCTGACAGGCATGCCGGTAACTGCGGACACTGCCGAGGAGTGGGGCCTGATCTGGAAGGCCGTTGACGATGACGCACTGATGACCGAAGCGCGGGCGCTTACATCAAACCTTGCCGGCGGCGCGACAGTCGGGCTGGGCCTGACGAAGATGCTGATACAGGCGGCCGGCACGAACACGCTTGACCAGCAGCTGGATCTCGAACGCGATACGCAGCGCGATGCCGGTACAACGACGGATTATGCGGAAGGGGTCAGCGCCTTTCTTGAAAGGCGCCCCGCGCAATTTGCCGGGCGGAGATAGGGCTGATGGAACACAGCCGCAACGTTTCCGACACGGCCCCTGACGAGCTGGCGCAGGCCTGCGCGCAGTCGATGTAGGCCGCGGATAATGCGGCGAAACATATGGGTATGAGGCTGGAAGCGGTTACGGCTGGTTCTGCACCGCTGACAATGGTCGTTCAGGACTTCATGACCAACGGCCACGACATCTGCCACGGCGGATTTGTTTTCACGCTTGCGGACAGCGCCTTCGCCTATGCATGCAACAGCTACAATCAAAATGCACTCGCCCAGCACTATGCCGTTTCATTTCTGCTGCCGGTAAAGGCGGGCGAGACGTTGACGGCGGTTGCGCGCGAAATCAACAAAAGCGGGCGCAGCGGTATTTATGACATCCGCGTTACCCGGGAGAATGGTGAAACGGTTGCCGAATTTCGCGGGCACTCGCGCACCGTCAAAGGCACGCACCTGCCTGCGCAGGACTGATTAAAACACAATCGAAAGGGAGGAGTTTGAGATGCAGGGACAATCGCAAAACAATCTGGGTGCTCCGGCCAAAACCAGCGCCATGAAAGAGGGAGGCCTGGAAGCGATTGAAACGGCATCGCGGGACGAGATCGCCTCCGTTCAACTTGAACGGATGAAGGATACGCTTCACCGCGCCTATGACAATTCGCTCTTTTACAGGGCGCATTTCGACAAACACGGCGTTCATCCGGACGATCTGAAAAGCGTTGAAGATCTCACGAAGTTTCCCTTCACCGTAAAGCAGGACCTGCGCGACAATTATCCGTTTTCAATGTTCTCAGTGCCACGCAATCAGCTGGCGCGGGTGCACGCATCATCCGGTACGACCGGAAAGCCGACCGTCGTCGGCTATACGCTGAAGGATGTTGACACCTGGGCGCAGGTCGTTGCCCGGTCGATCTATGCCAGCGGCGGCCGTCCGGGCGACATGGTCCATGTTGCCTATGGATATGGACTCTTCACCGGCGGCCTCGGGGCCCATTACGGTGCCGAAAAACTCGGCTGCACGGTCGTCCCAGTATCGGGTGGCATGACCGAACGGCAGGTAACGCTGATCCATGATTTCAAACCCGAGATCATCATGATCACCCCATCCTATATGCTTTCTGTGCTGGACGGATTCCGTACCGCAGGGCTCGATCCGCGCGAGGTGTCGATAAAAGTCGGTATTTTTGGCGCCGAACCGTGGACCAACTCGATGCGCGCTGAAATCGAAGAGGCCTTCGACATGGACGCTGTCGATATCTACGGCCTGTCGGAGATCATGGGGCCGGGCGTCGCCAACGAGTGCGTCGAAACCAAGGACGGCCTTCACATCTGGGAAGACCATTTTTATCCGGAGGTGATAGACCCTGAAACCGGCGCCGCGCTGCCCGACGGCGAAAAGGGTGAACTCGTCTTCACATCGCTGACCAAGGAAGCCTTTCCGATCATCCGGTATCGCACACGCGACCTGACACGGTTGCTGCCAGGAACGGCGCGCACGATGCGCCGCATGGAGAAGATCACCGGCCGCTCCGACGACATGATGATCGTGCGCGGCGTCAATATATTTCCAACACAGATCGAAGAACAGCTTCTTAAATGTACTGGGCTGTCGCCGCACTATCAGATCGAACTCAGACGCGAAGGCCGCATGGATACCATGACGATCCTGGTGGAATCGACCGAGGATGCCGCGGACGATGACGCCAGATCGATCAGTGCCAGGGAACTTGCCTCGCATGTCAAAAGCACGATCGGGGTAACGGCTAAGGTCGATGTACGGGTGCCTGGCGATGTGGAACGCTCAGCCGGCAAGGCGCGGCGCGTTGTCGATTTGCGGAAAAACGACTAGAGCAAGATCGGGAAGCGCACGTGGCCAGAACCAAAGCCCTCGACTATGAAGAAAAACGGGAAGCCATCCTGCAATCAGCGGCAAAACTTTTTGCCGACGTCGGTTATGACCGGTCTTCGATGTCTCAACTGGCCGAAGCATGCGGTGTTTCCAAGGCACTGCTTTATCATTATTATTCGGGCAAGGACGCGCTTTTATACGATGTTATCGGCGCACATCTGAAAGACCTCTGCCAGACGATTGAGGCCGCAGACAGGCCGGATGCAGCTGCCGAAGAGAGGCTTCATCATCTGATTGCCGCACTGCTTGAGGCCTATCGTGAGGCCGATCACGAGCACAAGGTGCAGATCAACGAGATGAAGCATCTGCCCTCCGACCACCAGGAAGTGCTGAAAAATCTCGAACGCCGATTGGTCGCCTGTTTCGCCAGGGCGGTTCAGGGCATCAATCCACAGCTGGACGGCCGGCTGCTCAAGCCCGTCACCATGTCCCTGTTCGGCATGCTGAACTGGCATTACATGTGGTTCCGGCCGGGAGGCGAGATCAGCCGCGATGAATATGCCCGGATTGCCAGCCGTCTGATTATCGACGGAGCGCGCGGATTGACCGAAGTCTGACGTCCAACCCGGTACTGCCATAACAACCCGCCACACACTGCGTGTTGCCCTCGAATGCATGACGGGCAATATATATTCCATGTCTGATTCTGCCTTACAGGAGCTTGAAACGCTCATCGACGACTTCCATTCGCAGGAACGAATCCGCGTCTGGTCGCTGGTGATCACGATTTTTGGCGATGCGGTCATTCCGCGCGGTGGAGAATTGTGGCTTGGGTCGCTGCAGGAACTGATGGACCGGCTGCGCATCGAGCCGAGCGCGCTGCGTGCGGCGATGTCGCGTCTGACGGCCGACGGCTGGCTCACCCGGCTCAGGCTTGGCCGCAAGAGTTACTATCGGCTGGCTGAGGCTGGTGAGGCCGAATTTGCGGAAGCGGCGCGCAAGATCTATGCACCGCGACGGCGGGAATGGTCCGGCGAATGGACCATCGTTGTCCTTTCGGGGCGGGCTGGGGATGAACGCGAGACACGCCGGCGGCAACTTCGCGCGAAGGGGTTTGGTGCCCTTGCTCCCACTGTGTTCGTGCGGCCTGACAATGTCGAAAACAGCGGAGAATCGCTCATTGGGGCGGACCAATTCGTCTTCCATTCCAGACTGGATGAAAATTCGGACGCAGCAAAACTGATTGTGCAGACGTGGCAATTGTTCGAAGTGGAAAACCACTACGGGAAACTGATCGACACATTTTCCGCGCTGGAACAATCCCTTGGCAGTGGGGCGGACCTTGATCCGCTGTCGGCAATGGTTGCCCGCTGCCTTCTCATTCACAAATTCCGCCGCATGGCTTTGCGCGATCCGGTTTTTCCGACCGAACTTATGTCGGCAAGCTGGAAGGGTGACGCGGCGCGGACCCTTGTTTCTTCGATTTACCGCATGCTCGCTGCGTCCAGCGAAAGTTGGCTGGACAGCTGCCTCAATTCAGAGGGGCAACAAATTCCTAAACCGGAATTCGGTATCGCAGAACGGTTCGGAAACTGATCCGAAAGTAGTTTACATGTTACGAATATTTCGTTGACGATTCGCGTTTCGTAACGCATAATCCTTTTAAAAAATTGAAGGATCAGGGATATGTACTCGCAGGGGCTAATTGGCGCTGACGGCAAGACGCATGAGGACGAGGCCTTTCTGGCCGCTTTTCAGGCGCGCATCGACGCCGAGCAGAAAATCGAGCCGAACGATCCGATGCCGGAGGGCTATCGCAAGACACTGATCCGGCAGATGTCCCAGCACGCACACTCTGAAATCATCGGGATGCAGCCCGAGGGCAACTGGATTTCCCGCGCACCAACGCTGCGTCGAAAGGCGGCCTTGCTTGCCAAGGTGCAGGAAGAGGGTGGCCACGGTCTCTATCTCTATTCGGCCGCCGAGACGCTCGGTGTCAGCCGCGAAGAGATGACCGATCAACTGTTGACGGGCGCAGCCAAATATTCTTCCATTTTCAACTATCCGGCGCTGACATGGGCCGATATCGGTGCCATCGGCTGGCTGGTGGACGGTGCAGTGATCATGAATCAAAACGCGCTTTGCCGTTGTTCATACGGTCCTTACGCACGCGCGATGATCCGTATCTGCAAGGAAGAGAGTTTTCACCAGCGTCAGGGTTATGAAATCCTGATTACGCTGTGCAACGGCACCGAACAGCAAAAGGAATTGGCGCAGGATGCGCTCAACCGTTTCTGGTGGCCGTCGCTGATGATGTTCGGGCCGTCAGAAGGCGGTTCAGTTCACTCAGAGCAGTCGATGCTGTGGAAGATCAAACGGTTTTCGAATGACGATCTGCGCGACAAATTCATCAATGCCACCGTGCCGCAAGCCGAGTTCCTTGGCCTGAAAGTTCCCGATCCGGATTTGACGTGGAACGAGGAAAAGCAGGGCTACGACCACGGTGATATCGACTGGGATGAATTCTGGCGTGTCGTCAAGGGTGACGGTCCCTGCAATCGCGAACGCCTGAAGAACCGCAACCGGGTGCACCGGGAAGGTGCCTGGGTCCGGGAAGCCGCGCTTGCCTACGCGCAAAAGCGTGCCGTGCGGGAAGAGGCCGCACGCGTTGCAGCCGAATAATTCCGGCGACAATCTTAGATATTTCAGCCCGTTTTAACGGAAGGGCGAAGACATGAATGAAGCAGCAACCCCGCTTTGGGAAGTGTTTATCAGGGCACGCAACGGCCTCAGCCACAAACATGCTGGCTCGATCCATGCGGCCGACGCCGAGATGGCGCTGCAGGCGGCACGTGACGTCTACACCAGACGCGGCGAGGGCCAGAGTGTCTGGGTCGTGCGGTCGAGCGATATCATTGCGTCCGATCTGGTCGACAAGGACATGATGTTCGAACCGACGGCGTCGAAGATCTATCGCCACCCGACCTTCTACGAAATCCCCGAAGACGTCGGGAACATGTGAGGTGGCCATGTCCGACAAAGACACACTTTTCACTTACCTGCTGCGGCTTGCCGACGATCACCTGATCCTCAGTCAGCGGCTCGGAGAATGGTGCGGAGAAGGGCCGACGCTCGAAGAGGATCTTGCACTGACGAATATTGCGGTTGATCTCATCGGCCAGGCGAGGGCGCTCTTTGCCTACGCCGGCGAGGTGGAAGGCAAGGGGCGCGATGAAGACCAGCTCGCATTTACCCGCTACGAGCACGATTATCTCAACGCACTGATCGCCGAGCAGCCGAACGGTGACTTTGCCCGCACCATTGTCCGTCAGTTTTTGTGTCCGCGTTCATGGTTCCGTTCTGGCGCGAGATGGAGAAATCTTCCGACAAAACTCTTGCCGCTATAGCCGCGAAGGCCAGCAAGGAAGTTGCCTATCACCTGCGTCATACGTCGGAGTGGGTCATACGACTTGGCGACGGCACGGACGAAAGCCGGGAACGCATGGTCGAGGCGCTTGAGGACATGGTGATTTACACCGGCGAGCTGTTCGAGAAGGACGCAATCGCATTGGCTGCCGTCGATGCAGGTTACGCGGTTGATGCTGCGGCTTTTCAGGACGAGTGGAACCACACCGTCAACACGGTGTTGAAGGAGGCTACGCTTGAGTTGCCAGAAGTTGGTCACATGCAGAGCGGTGGCCGTACGGGTCGCCATAGCGAACATCTCGGTCATATTCTGAGCGAATTGCAGTATATGCAGCGCGCCTATCCAGGCATGAGCTGGTGATGACTGGCATTGCCGACATTAAATCCAGCTCGCAGGACGCTGTGAAACGGGAGGCCTGGCGCGTGGCTACGGCCGTGCCCGACCCGGAAATTCCGGTCGTGACGGTGAAGGATCTGGGTATCCTGCGCTCGATCGATCTGGCGGATGACGGTGTGGTTGTCGCTTCGGTGACGCCGACATATTCGGGTTGTCCGGCAACGCGGTTTATCGAACAGATGGTGCTGGAGGCATTGCAGCAGGCCGGATTTGAGAACGCCCGTGTCGAAACTGTGCTTAGCCCGGCCTGGACGACGGACGGGATCAGCGACGCAGGTAGAGAAAAGCTACGTAGTTTTGGCATAGCGCCGCCGCAAAAGACGTCCAATTCCAAACGTGCTTTGTTCGGTGAAGCGATGGTCAATTGCCCGCATTGCGGTGCCAACGACACCGAGCGCGTCAGCGAATTCGGATCAACGCCCTGCAAGGCACTCTATCGCTGCAAAACGTGCAAAGAGCCCTTCGATTATTTCAAATGCCTTTGAGGAATTCAGCATGTCCAGTTTTCATTCATTGAAGATTGCCGATGTCCGTCGCGAAACCGACGATGCGGTCTCCATTGCCTTTGACGTGCCGGAGGATTCGAAGGAGGATTTTTCATTCGTGCCTGGTCAGTATCTGACCCTGAAAACCGATGTTGACGGCGCACCGGTGCAGCGTACCTATTCGATCTGCAGCGGGCCGGGCGAGGGCGAATTACGCGTCGCGATCAAACGGGTGGATGGCGGCGTGTTTTCAAACTACGCAAACGACAACCTGTCGGCCGGCATGACGGTGGATGTCCTGGCGCCGCAGGGCCGTTTTACGGCAAAGCCATCCGAGAAGGCGAAGAACCACTATGTGGCGTTTACCGCCGGCTCCGGCGTGACGCCGATCTTTTCCATCGTGAAGACGATGCTCACGCGCGAACCTGACAGTACATTCACGATGTTCTACGGCAATCGCGACCGGGCATCGGTCATTTTCTGCGAACAGCTTGAAGACCTCAAAGACCGGTTCCTGGGGCGCTTTACGCTGGTGCACGTGCTTAGCCGCGAAGGCCAGGACGTCGATCTTCTGCATGGCAGGGTCGATGCGGAGCGCATCGAACGGTTTGCCGCCGCCGGTCTGTTCGATCCGGCCTCCGTTACCAATGTCTTCCTGTGCGGACCAGGCGATATGATCGATAGAAGCCGCGATACTGTCGAGAAGCTTGGTGTTTCCGCCGATCGTATCCGCTTCGAACTGTTCACGCCGGCGGAAGGCAGCGCGCCACCGAAACCAATATCCGAGAAAGCCCAGGCTGCAGCCGAAAAGGGCGTTGCCATCGAAGCTGTGCTGGACGGAGCCGTGCGCCTTTGTCATGGGCGCCGATGACAACAATGTCGTCGACGCCGCCCACCGCCACGGCATTGAGTTGCCGTTTTCCTGCAAGGGCGGCATGTGCTGCACCTGTCGATGCAAGATCCGCGAAGGCGAAGTGGAAATGGCCGCCAACTATTCGCTGGAGCCATGGGAGCTGGAGGCCGGCTATGTGCTGGCGTGCCAGTCCCGTCCGCTGACAGAGAAGGTTGTGCTGGATTTCGACGCGGTCTGATACGCCGCCTGAGGGTCGCCGCGCTCGATCATGTACAAAACCGTGCCGGAATGATTTCTGGCAGCTGTATTCGCAGGATGTTGGGCGCTAACTCTATCGCATGACATCGATCGAAAGTACCCGATTCGGGCTGGTCCTGATGCTGTGGGCGGCCGGACTTGGCGCGGCCGCACAGTTCGCAAAATTCAGTGTCATATTTCCGAGCCTGCGGGAACTTTATCCGGACGCCGGAACCAACCTTGGTTTTGTCGTGTCGATCATCAGCCTTGTCGGAATTGTACTGGGTACCACAGCCGGCATGTTCGTTGCGCGGATCGGCTTTCGCCGGCTATTGCTGCTAGCCTTGCTGCTTGGTGCTGCGGTTTCGGCCTATCAGGCGACCCTGCCGTCCTTCGCACTCATGCTGGCAAGCCGTGTCGTTGAAGGACTGTCGCATCTGGTGATCGTCGTTGCCGCACCGACACTCATTGCGCAGGTCAGTGCCCAGCGTCATCGTCCGTTCACATTGACTTTGTGGGGAACCTTCTTCGGCGTTGCCTTTGCCATTGTTGCGTGGTTGGGCGTTCCGCTGGTCTCCACCCATGGGATGCATATGCTATTTGTCGCGCATGCCGTCGCGCTGACGGCAATTGCACTGGTGCTGTTCATTCAGCTGCCGAAGATCGTTACAACCACACCCGATCGTTTGTTGCCTGGTTTTCGTGAGTTGTTGCGGCGTCATGCGGACATCTATGCGTCGCCCTCTATGGCCGCACCGGCGTTCGGATGGGTCTTTTACACGCTCACATATGTATCGCTGTTGACGCTGTTGCCCGACACTGTTGCCGCGGATGACCGTGCATTTGTGATCGGTACCATGCCGCTTGCCGGGATAGCGAGCTCCATGACCCTGGGTATCGCGTTGCTTCGGCGCTTTTCAGCGGTCCAAGTCATCATGATCGGGTTTGCCTTTGCGATGGCAATTGGATTGTGGCTCGGGATTGATCCCGGAAATCCTTATCTGTGTATTGCGCTTTTTTGTGCGTTGGGGCTGGTGCAGGGCGCCAGCTTCGCTGTTGTGCCGCAGTTGAACAGCGAGCCGGCAACGCAGGCCTATGCAAATGGCGCCATCGCGCAGATGGGCAATATCGGCAATACCTGCGGCACGCCATTGCTGCTGGCCATACTTGTGACGTTCGGATTTGGGGGGGTTATGGTTCTGGTAATCGGATGCTACGGGCTCGGGATTCTGGTGCACTTTGTGCTCCAGCGACGGCGTGCAGCACTTGCGGTTTGAACCGGCTTGAAAAGATATGCAGCTATGACCGACCCTTGATCGGTATGAAACCCCAAGACTGGAGGGAAACATGTCTGATACGATTCTCATCACCGGGGCATCATCCGGTATCGGCAAGGCAACCGCACTTTATTTTCAGGAACGCGGCTGGAACGTTGTTGCCACGATGCGCAATCCCGATGTGGGAAGCGATCTGAAACAACTCGATAACGTGCTTGTTTTACGGCTGGACGTGACCGTCGAGGAAACCATAACTGCGGCAGTCGCCGACGGAATTGCAAAATTCGGCCGGATCGACGTGCTGCTCAACAATGCGGGCTTTGGTGCCTATGGTCCACTCGAAGCCAATTCGATGGATCAGGTCCGCCGTCAGTTCGACACCAATGTGATCGGACTGCTTGCGGTGACGAAGGCGGTCATTCCGCATATGCGGGCGAACAAATCCGGCGTAATCGTCAATATGAGTTCCATAGGCGGTTTGATCGCACTGCCGCTTACCAGCCTCTACCACGGTACAAAATACGCCATAGAAGGCATCTCGGAATCGCTGCACTACGAATTGGAGCCCTGTGGCATCCGTATCAAGATCATCGAACCCGGCGTCGTGCGAACCGATTTCGGCAAATCGGTGAAATTTTCCAATGACGAAAGCATTGCGGAATACCAGCCCGCGGTTACGGCGGTTTTGGCGGCACGGGCACGGATGGCTGCTTCCGATGCTGTTACGCAAGGGGGCGACGTCGCCGAGGTTGTCTGGAATGCTGTTACCGACGGGACGGACACGCTGCGATATCCGGTTGGCACATTTGCCGCCGAGATGATTGCCCGGCGCAAAGTGGAGGACGATGACACATTTTATCGCAATTTAAAGAAGCAGCTTGGCCTGTGAGGAGCAGCGAGCTGCCAGTGCTGATTTTGCATATCTAACCAGGCTCTCGCAGCAACACAATCTCACACGCACTTCCCGCCTTGGCTGCCTCCGCATGCGGAGCGCGGATCACCAGGCAATCGGATTCCGAGAATATCCGGGTCATGGATGAATCCTGTTTTTCAAACGGCGTAGCGATCAGCCTTCCGTCTTCATCTCGGGCCAGCCTTGCGCGCAGATAGTCCTGACGGCGGTCGTTGGCGGCGACATCGCAGCCGAGCACGGCGTCTCGATGTAGATCGACTTCTTCCGCACCCGAAAGCCTGGCGATCAGCGGGCGCAGGAAGAGATGACTGCAGACGAGGCTTGAAACAGGATTGCCGGGCAGGCCAAGCACGTGCAGGCCATCCAGTTGTCCGTACATCAATGGCTTGCCGGGCCGCATGGCGATGCGCCAGAAATCAAGCTCCATGCCGCGTGCGACGAGCGCGTCCTGCACCAGGTCATGGTCGCCGACCGAAGCGCCACCGAGTGTCACCAGCACGTCAACCCTGGCCGCCAGTGCGCGATCGATTGCCGCTTCGATAACATCCTGACGATCGATTGCGATGCCAAGGTCGGTTGCCTGCGCACCATCGGCTTCCGCGATTGCCCGAACACCAAAGCCGTTGGAGGCGATGATCTGATCCTTGCCCGGTTCGCCGCCGGGAGCGACAAGTTCGTCGCCGGTGGCAAGGATCGCCACGTGCGGTTGCCTGATGACGGGCAATTCGGGATAGTTTATCGCGGCTGCGACTGTGATACGGCCGGCATCGAGCCGTTGTCCGGCGTGCAGGACAACATCGCCATCGGCAAAATCAAGACCTTCGGGGCGAATGTAGTTACCCTTCGGAACGGAGACGTTGATCTTTACAAGATCACCACCCAGCCGCTCGGTATCTTCCTGAATGACGATCGCGTCTGCGCCATCAGGCACCGGCGCGCCGGTGAAGATGCGGACGGTCTGCCCGGTTCCGACCGTGCCGGAAAATCCATGCCCTGCCGGAGCTGCTCCGATAATAGACAGTGTGCAGGGCAGGGTGCCCAGATCCGCTGCTCTGACCGCATATCCGTCCATGGCTGATGCTGCGAATGGTGGCTGCGAGCGGATGGCTTTTATGTCGCCGGCAAGCCTTCGCCCGATGGCACGTTCAAGCGATGCCCGTTCAACATCCTCGATCGGTCTGGCATCCTTCAAAATGCGCGCGCGGGCATCTTCAACCGGCAGGAGCGGTTTCATTTCGAATCCCTGGTGCGCTGCCAGTCGCCGGACTTGCCGCCGGATTTCGAAATAAGTTTCACGCCGGTTATTTCCATCGCCTTGTCGATGGCCTTTGCCATGTCGTAAATCGTCAGGCAGGCGACGGATACGGCCGTTAGCGCTTCCATTTCAACACCGGTTTTACCTGACAGTTTTGCCAAGGCCTCAATGCGCAGTCCGGGAAGATCCGGTTGCTCGGTAATATCAACGCTGACCTTGGTCAACATTAGCGGATGGCACAGCGGGATGAGCTCGGATGTCTTCTTGGCGGCCATGATGCCAGCCAGTCTGGCGGTACCTATCACGTCACCCTTGCTGGCGTCACCGGCACGGATTGCTGCCAGCGTTTCGGGCGCCATTTTGACATAGCCCTCGGCAATCGCCACGCGCTCTGTCTCGGTCTTGCCGCCGACATCGACCATGTGCGCTTCGCCGCTTTCACCTATATGTGTGAGTTTATTGCCTCCGGCCATCAGGAGCGTTCCTGGTTTTCGCCGGTCAGAAGCTGACGTGTTGCCGCCTTGACGTCGTCCTGGCGCATCAGGCTTTCGCCAACCAGAAAAGAACGGATATTCGATCTGGCAAGCCGCTGGCAGTCCGCATGGGTAAAGATGCCGCTTTCGCCGACAAGCAGCCGATCATCGGGCACCATGGCTGCCAGCTGCTCGCAGTTTTCCAGGCTGACTTCAAAGGTGCGCAGGTTTCGGTTGTTGACGCCAAGCAGGCGAGACTGCAACCTCAATGCGCCCTCCATCTCGACTTCGTCGTGCACTTCGATCAGCGCATCCATGCCAAGTTCGAACGCGGTTTCCTCCAGCGCCCGTGCCTCATCGTTACTAAGCGACGCCATGATGATGAGAATGGCGTCGGCGCCCCAGGAACGGGCTTCATAGACTTGATAAGGTTCGAACATGAAGTCTTTTCTGAGTGCCGGCAGGCCTGTTTCGGCCCGGGCCTGCGTCAGGAATTCCGGCGCACCCTGAAAGGACGGACGGTCGGTCAGAACCGACAGGCACGTCGCGCCACCGGCCTCATAGGCAGCGGCCAGTGCGGGCGGATTGAAATCGGCGCGGATCAGGCCCTTCGAAGGGCTGGCCTTCTTGATTTCGGCAATCAGTCCGAATTTATTCTTGTCCTGCCGGTTCTGCAGTGCCTGCAGAAAACCGCGTGGCGGTTCGACATCGGCGAGGCCGGGTATCAGTTCGGCCAGCGGTCGGACAGTCTTGGCTGCCGCTATTTCATCGCGCTTATACGCTTCGATCTTTTCAAGAATGTCGGTCATGTGTCGCGCGCCGCTGCCCTATTGTTCTTTTCTGGCATGGATGTTGGAGGTCTTGACCAGCGCATCAAGGCGCGCCTTGGCCGCCCCGCCGTCGATTGCTTCTTCAGCCAATTTGATGCCTTCCTGGATGTCTTCGGCCAGTCCGCCGACGACAAGCGCCGCGCCGGTATTCAGAAGCACGATGTCGCGATAGGGGCATTTGGCTCCCTGCAGAACATCAAGCAGGGCGGCAGCGTTGTGCTCCGCATCTCCGCCCTTGAGCTGATCGAGCGTCACGCGCTGCAGACCGAACTCTTCCGGCGTCACCTCAAATTTGCGGATATTGCCGCTTTCCAGAGCCACCACATGTGTCGTGCCGGTTGTGGTCATTTCATCCAGACCGTCGCCGTGCACAACCCAAACGGTTTCCGATCCGAGATCCCGCAAAACCTCGGCCAGCGGTTCCGTCCATGCGGCGTCGAAGACACCGAGCAGTTGCCTTTTGACGCTGGCGGGATTGGACAGGGGACCCAGCAGATTGAAGATTGTGCGGGTGCCGAGTTCAACACGTGCCGGCCCGACGTGGCGCATGGCGGCGTGGTGGCCGGGCGCAAACATGAAACCGATACCGGCCTCACTGATGCAGGCCTCAATGCTTTCCGGCGCCAGGTCGAACGCGACATTCAGTGCCGTCAGGGTATCGGCCGCTCCCGATTTGGAGGTGAGCGCCCGGTTGCCGTGCTTGGCGACCGTCAGACCGGCGCCGGCGGCAACCAGCGCCGCACAGGTCGAGACATTATAGGATCCGGATGCATCGCCTCCAGTGCCGACAATATCTACGGCGTGATCGGGTGCATTCACGCGCAGCATTTTCTCCCGCATCGTGGCAACTGCACCGGCGATTTCGGAAACGCTTTCTCCGCGCACACGCAGCGCCATCAGGAAGCCGCCGATCTGAGCGGCCGTTGCCTCACCGGACATCATGATCGTGAACGCCTCCTGGGCCTGTTCGCGCGTCAGATGCTGGCCGCTGGCGGCAATCGCGATGTAGTCTTTCAGTTCGGACATGGTGTGATGTTTCTCCGGGTCGGCGGCTTGCCTGCGGTTCAGGTTAGCGGCTCCTCGAAATCGCCTGTTCCACGACCGCAGGATCATAGGAAACGCCGAATTCACCCTGCATCTGCACGATTGCCTGAGTGAGCATATCGTCACCCATGCGCCTTGAAAGCGCCTGCTGTGTGGCTTCAGGAAGCGACGAGACACTTGAAGCGTCAGGAGTGGTGATTCCGGTCACCTGCATGAGGATTTTTGCCGAACCGCCAGCATCATCGGCAACGGCCACCAAACCATCCGGTCCGCCAAAGGCGGCGGCGATTGCAGCCGCGCCCAGCACAGCGTCTTCGTCCTGGCGCCTGATGTCGTATTTTATTTCCGTCACCAGGCCCTGATCTGCTGCCACGGCGGTCAGTACCTCGCCGTCCCTGACGCGCTTTTGAAGCTCTGTGGCAAGCTTGCCGAGGGCGGTCGCGGCCTGTTGCCGTTTCCAGTCTTCTACGACCCTGTCGCGGACCTCGTCCAATGTGCGGTCGCGGGCAGAAATGATATCCAGCACCTCGAACCACATGAACCCGTCAGTGCCAAGACCGATCGGTGCCGTTTCAACATTGATATCCGTATCGAAAGCGTTTGCCAAAAGTTGCCGGGATTCGGGCAGGTCGCGTAGGATGTCGCCGTCCGGTGTTTGCGCGGTACGGTCGACTGCCTCGATGATGACCGGCGAAAGTTTCTGCTTTTTTGCGGCTTCCTGAAGCGTTTCTCCGCCGGCGCGCGCATCCTCATAGGCATCATGAACATCCAGCAAAATGGCTTCCGCTTCGGCCAGAGCAAGGTCGTTGCGGATGCTGTCGGCAACATCTTCAAAGTTCTTTGTGCTTTCCGGTGTTATGGAAGTAACACGCAGAATGACCGGGCCGAACGTGCCTTCAACAACACCGCTTGTGGCTCCTGCGAGGGATATGCCGAATGCCGCATCGGCGATCAACTGGTCGGGGATCGCCTGACGTTCGAATGTGCCGAGCAGAACATCGCTCATCGTCTTGCTTTCAGCACTGATAAGGTCCTCGAAGCTCTCACCCCCGGCCAATTTGTCGGCGGCAGCCTTGGCCGCATCGGCATCGGCGAAGCTGAGTTGTTCGATCGTCCGGGTTTCAGGCTTGCGGTAGCGATCGGCATAGGTTTCGTAATCCGCTCGCACAGCATCGTCTGCGACGGAGGCAGGATCGGTAATGTCGCTTGCCCGAAGCGTGACATATTCGATCTTGCGGTATTCGGGCGCGCGATAGGTCTGTTTGTTGCCTTCGAAGTAGGCGGTCAGCACATCACCGGCGGGATCGGCAATCGTGCCCACAATGTCCGGGTTCAGGACAACATAGTCCAGGGTGCGGGTTTCATTTTGAAAACGATTGATGGCCTGCAACAGAGTTGTCGGCGCTTCATAGCCATCGGAAATCGCCTCGACAATCTGCTGGCGAATGGCCGTTTGCTCCTGGCTGACGATAAAATCTTCTTCTGTCATATCGACATTGCGCAGCAGGTTGGCAAATGTCGCGCGGTCAAAACGGCCGTCAATTCCCTGAAAGGCAGGATCCTCGGCAATGAGTTTGGCCAACCGGCCTTCCGAAAGCCCAAGATTCATGCGTCGTGACTGTTCATCAAGCGCCGCATTCATGGCAACCTGTACAAGCACATTCTGTTCGACGCCAAAAGCACGCGCCTGCTCGCGGGTCAATCGGGTGCCAGTCTGGCGCGACAAAGCGGCGACCTGTCTGCCATAGGCAAGACGAAACTCATCTTGTGTCACCCTTGTCTCGCCAACGGTAACGACAGTATTGCCGGCACCCTGAAAAACCGTCCCGCTGATGCCCCAGACACCGAATGAAAGAACAAGAAGAACAAGAAGAACCTTGGCGACCCAGGATTTGGCACTGTTGCGAAGTACGTCGAGCATGAAAACTCCGTTTGAATCAAACCGCTCCAACCATGGCGCGGTGATCACGTTGACTATTTTTCAGGTGTTTTACGCATCCAATGCGACCCCCGCAAGGCTGAATGATCATTGCCGTGACAATCGGGCAATCCACGGGGAAAATGACGCAACAGACCGGCGCAAGATTGATTTATCCTGCCAGTTTGATAGTTCCCTCACACAACTGTCCAACGACGCCACTGGGGAACCCACATGACACCTGGTATCAAACCGCTCGTAGCCGGTAACTGGAAAATGAACGGAATGCGTGATTCCTTGCGCGAAATTACCGCCATGGCCACCGGAATTGATGCAGAGTTGAGCGAAAAGCTTGACGCACTCGTCTGTCCGCCGGCAACGCTTGTCTACCTAGCCGCGGCGGCGGTACAGGATACCGGTGTCAGCATCGGCGGTCAGGATTGCCACATGGCCGCTTCCGGCGCACACACGGGCGATCTGTCAGCCGCGATGCTGTGTGATGCGGCGGCAACTCACATTATTGTCGGGCATTCCGAGCGCCGGACCGATCATGGCGAGAGCAGTGAAACAGTGCGGGCGAAAGCCGAAGCCGTTCATGGCGAGGATCTGGTGGCAATTGTTTGCATCGGAGAGACGAAAGACGATCGCGAGGCCGGCAGGACCCTTGATGTGCTCAAGGAACAGCTACAGGCTTCCGTTCCCGATGCCGGGACCGCACAAAATACGGTTATTGCCTATGAACCGGTCTGGGCCATCGGCACCGGCCTGACACCGACCGTCAGCGATATCGAGGAAGCGCATGCGTTCATGCGCCGGGAACTCGAATCGCGATTTGGTGGCTACGGGGCGTCCATGCGGCTTTTATACGGTGGTTCAGTGAAGCCCTCAAATGCCGGCGAACTGATGGCGGTGCGTAACGTTGATGGCGCCCTTGTCGGCGGCGCAAGCTTGAAAGCAGACGACTTCCTCGCCATTTGTGAAGCATACAGGCAGCAGTAGCGGTCAAAAGGGCTGTGCTATTGCCGTTGAATCGACTTTGAGGGGTTGGAAACAATACCAGCCTCGTGTAAACAGCCGCGAAAATTCCAATTTGCCTTGAAGGCAGGAACTATAATCCATGCAAACGGTTTTGATCGTTATTCATCTTATGATCGTGATCGCCCTTGTCGGCGTTGTGTTGCTCCAGCGTTCCGAGGGCGGAGCGCTTGGTATGGGCGGCGGATCTGGCGGACTGATGTCCGCACGCGGCGCGGCTGATGCGCTGACCCGCACGACCGGAATACTCGCCGCGGCATTTTTTGCGACGTCCATCGCGCTCGGTGTTTATGCCCGCTTCGAATCGCGTCCGACAGACATCCTCGAGCGGATTGAACAGTCGGCTCCGAGCGGCGGTCAGTCTGTGCTCGATCAGCTTGGCGGATCTACGACCTCCGAAAACGGCGGCGGATCCAGCGATATTCCGACGCCCGATGTTGCCGGCGAGAGCGAAGGCCAGGTACCGACCGGTCAGTAATACCAAGCCTGACTTAGAACAATGATCGGTGGCGTGCTGCGCCACCGATTTTTCATGTGCAATCAGGCCGATTGCGCGCCGGAACGTTGTGCGCCTGCACAATTCCTCAAAAAAAACACTACTATCCCGATTTGGGGCTGGTGGAATCAGTCACAACGCGGTAACGGATAAATCCCATGGCGCGATATGTATTCATCACTGGCGGCGTGGTTTCATCCTTGGGCAAGGGCATAGCAGCAGCAGCACTCGGTGCACTGTTGCAGGCACGTGGCTACAGGGTGCGCATACGCAAGCTCGATCCTTACCTCAATGTTGATCCTGGGACGATGAGCCCCTACCAGCATGGCGAGGTTTTTGTCACTGATGACGGTGCCGAAACCGACCTTGATCTCGGGCACTATGAGCGGTTTACAGGACGGTCGGCCGTAAAGGCCGATAACATTACCACCGGCCGCATCTACAAAAACATTATCGACAAGGAACGGCGCGGCGACTATCTCGGCGCAACTGTGCAGGTCATTCCGCATGTGACCAATGAAATCAAGGACTTCGTGCTTGAAGGCAACGAGGATTATGATTTCGTTCTGTGCGAAATAGGCGGCACGGTCGGCGATATCGAGGCGATGCCGTTTCTTGAGGCTATCCGTCAGCTTGGCAATGATCTGCCGCGCGGCAATGCGATATATATCCACCTGACGCTGATGCCGTGGATACCGGCGGCCGGTGAACTCAAAACCAAGCCGACACAGCACTCGGTCAAGGAACTTCAGTCGATCGGTATCGCGCCCGACATCCTGCTTGTGCGCGCAGACCGGGCCATTCCAGAAGAAGAGCGGCGAAAGCTGTCACTCTTTTGCAATGTGCGCTCTTCAGCGGTTATCCAGGCGCTGGACGTCGACAATATCTACGATGTGCCGATTTCCTATCATCGCGAAGGCCTCGACGACGAGGTGCTGGCTGCATTTGGCATTGAACCCGCGCCCGCACCGCGGATGGAGCCCTGGGAGGAGGTTGCCGAACGTATTCGAACGCCGGAAGGCGAGGTGACGATCGCCGTCGTCGGAAAATATACCGGTCTGAAAGACGCCTATAAATCGCTCATCGAGGCGCTGCATCACGGTGGCATTGCCAACCGGGTAAAGGTCAATCTCGAATGGATCGAATCGGAGATATTCGAAAAGGAAGAACCGGCGCACTGGCTTGAAAAGGTGGACGGAATTCTGGTTCCCGGCGGATTTGGCGAACGCGGAGCGGAAGGCAAGATCAACGCAGCGCGTTTTGCCCGCGAGCGCAAGGTGCCGTATTTCGGGATCTGCTTCGGCATGCAGATGGCCGTCGTTGAATCGGCGCGCTCACTTGCCGGTCTGACAGCGGCCTCATCGACAGAATTCGGTGAAACATCGGAACCAGTCGTCGGCCTGATGACGGAATGGCTGAAGGGCAACATGCTGGAACAGCGCTCCAAATCAGGTGACCTTGGCGGCACGATGCGCCTTGGCGCATACACGGCACTGCTCAAGGAAGGCACCCGTATTTCCGACATTTACGATTCGACCGAGATTTCGGAACGCCACCGGCATCGATACGAGGTCAACCACGATTATGTTAAGGCGCTGGAAGAACAGGGCCTGATCTTTTCAGGCATGTCACCCGACGGCGTTTTGCCTGAAACCATCGAATATCGGGATCACCCGTGGTTTATCGGCGTGCAGTACCATCCGGAACTGAAATCAAGACCGCTGGAGCCGCACCCGCTGTTCGCATCCTTTATCGAGGCAGCGCTGGAGCAATCGCGGCTGGTGTAAATGCCGCGCCGGCAGAATGGTTTACTTCAACCCGTTGATCCACTCCTCGAGCATGATGATGGCTTCCTTGTGCGCCATCGACCGGCCGAGTTCGGGCATCATGATGCCGGGGTCGAGGCTCTTCATGCGATAGATGAGAATTGATCCTTCGGCATTGCCCGGATCGATATCAAATTCGAATCCCCCGGAACCGCGTCCTGCTGCCACCGGCCGCTTGCGATAGCCCCAGGCAACCCGGTCCTCTTCCCAGGCTTCGAGAAACAGTCCGGAATTACTTGCAGGTCCCTGCCTGCGATGGCAATGGGCGCAATTGACGTCGAGATAGCTGCGTGCCCGATCGTTCAAAGGCTGCGAGATATCCTGCCAGTCTGTGGCAGCAGGCAGATCTTGCGGATCCCGGGCGCCGGCCAGCAGTTCCAGGTCGATCCACATTCGCAGCTGGTTTTTGACAGCGCCCGAGTAGTTGAAATCATGGTTAAGATTGCGGACTGTGGGGCCAATCGGCACCACTGCCTTATCCAGTGCGTGGCAACCCTTGCACTGATTGGCGTTGGGCACTGCGTAGTCGATGTGAAGCGGTTTGCCATCAAAACCGGTAACGGCAATTTCCATACGCCTGCCGGCGAGTTTGAGCTGCGCGTCGCTCATGTCCTCGTTCCAGACATAGGGCCAGGCTTTCCAGTCGGTTTCATGGCGGATCAGGAGGCGGGTTTCAATCAGCCGGACTGCCTTTTTGGAGCGCCGCAGGTCCGCGGGATAGGCAAATGTCTTGATGAGCGCGGTGCCCACCGGAAATTCAAAGACCCCGCTATCGCGATAATCCGCGCTCTTGCCCGCGGGAATATAGACAAACCGGAATTTCGAAGCATAGTCGGAAAACAAGGGTGTGACGAGATCGTAGGGGAGGACCCCATCACTGGGCGTCTGCGCCGGTGGATCTGAAAAGAAATTGTATAGCGAGAGCAGCCGGGCGGGTTTGGCCGCCACCAATGCCTTATCGTTGACCGGTTCCGCAAATGCGCCTGTCGTCAGCATACACAGCACGATGATGGTGATGAATAGACGGATGCCCATTGGCCAATTGTAAGGTGTCTAGTTTGTTTTAAGCAATTGCGGCAGTCTGACCGGCTTTGGCTCGGGTACGGCGCCGGCGTAGTCTTCGATGTCGCGGTCTGCCGATGTCGACCACGGATAAAGCGTATTCTGTATCATGCGCAAGTTGGCGAATGTCGTGTCGATCGTTTCATTGACATAAATTCGATCCGCATCGGACGTCCATGTCATCCACTCGGTCAGCGGGACAACGCCGTCCCACACGATATCGGGCACGGGTGTTCCGGTCACATTGGTAATGATATCGCCGACTTCGCCATCGGGATCGCTTCCGCCGCCTTCATAGTTATTGTCCCGGATCAACACGCCTCTGGGATGCGGAACGTAATTGTCGTCCTCGAATTCATTCGGATAGGTGGCGATGAGAACGCTGACCGTGCCATTGTTGCTGAGCGTATTGTCGAAAACATGGACGTTGCGGTTGGTCATGATCATGATACCGGTGCCCTTGGCAACCATTCCGACGATGTTGCCCTCCGGTGCAAAATTGGGAGTGTCGTTGTCGATAACCTGATTGTTGAAGACACGCACGGAGTGCCCGCCCATTACCGGAAGATTTGGAAGATCGAAAACAAGTATGCCGCCGGTATTGTGGGTGACGGTATTGCTGTAGACATCGGCATATTTGCTGTTTTCGATTTCTATGCCGGCAACATTGTATGTTGCAGTCGAATTGCGGACGATGATGTTTTCCGATTGTCCCACATAGATACCGGCATCGGAGGCGCCGGTCACGACGCTATCTTCGACAAGGACGTTATTCGATTCGACCGGATATATTCCGTAGGCGCCGTTTGTCTCTTTGGAGCCGCCGGACCATTCCACGCGGATGCGGCGGTAGGTTATCTGGTCGGCGCCCTTGGATTTGATGCCGTCGCCTTTGGTGTCCTCGACAGCAAAGTCTTCAAGGACAACATTGTCAGATGTAATCAGAAAGCCTTCGCCCCCGGCCTTTTGATCCCCGAACGAGAGGACGGTCTTGTTCATGCCCCGCGCCCCGGATGGTTATATCCGGGATGTCCTGCGAAAGCCCATCTGAAAGTTTGAACTTTCCCTTCGCAAGACTGATCGTGCTGCCTGGTTCGGCAGTGATCAAAGCTTCCTGGAGGAGTTCCGCGGCGTTTGGACCCGGTGCTATCGAAACCCCACCCGATGCACCGGCCGCGAGACAAAAGGCAAACTGGAGCGGCAATGCCAGACAAATCCGGAATATGCTGCTCACAAACTGCTCCTCTCCAGGAAACTATGGTGTATGGTCATAACATGAGATTTTTGTATGATCAATAAACATGAAATATATTCATATTTTGCTTATTGCGGTAGATAATCCATTGCCAAACGGACCTTTCAACGATGAATTCTGATACCCGGCGCAAGCCGCGACAAAAACGCTCCAGGGAAAAAGTCGATAAAATACTCGATGCCGTTGAGACGCTGGCAACGGAACAGGGGCTTGAGGCGCTGACGACGACCCAGATAGCGGACAGTACCGGTTTTGCAGTTGGCACAATCTATCAGTATTTCGGCAATCGCACTGAACTGCTAATCGCCGCCGAGGTGCGCATGTTCGAGCGCCTGACGGAGCAGCTGGCTGCCGAGGTCATGAGGGTTTTGTCAGAGCCGGTCGACGAACCGATCGAACAACTCATCGGAATCTATATCGACAGCGCCAAGTCGCAGCCCGGTTATCTGGCGCTGCTGAAATTCTCGGTGCTCAACAAACCGCCGGGCGTCAATGAAGCGACTGTGCATGAGTTTACGGGCGACCTGATAAGCGCATTTGTCCGCGCGGAACATCCGAATATCAGTGACGCGCAGTTGAGCGTGACCATAAAGACGGTGGTCAGCATTCTGTCCGTGCTCACAGATGTTGTCTTGCTCGAGCCTGATCCTGATCTGCAATCGCGCTATCAGGCCGAACTTGTCGCCCAGTGTAAATATGCGCTGCAGCGGGCAGGGGAGCAGGCCGGCTAATGCCGGCTAGCTGT
>JAAEOH010000238.1 GCA_024244645.1 Hyphomicrobiales bacterium | reverse complement strand
GCGTCTTCAACTCATACGACGACATCGTCGACCACTGCTGTGACGCCTGGAACAAGCTCATCGATCAGCCCTGGAAAATCATGTCGATCGGACACAGGCAATGGGCACATAGGTCATGATCAACGGGATTTGGTATTACTGCGCGACTATGCCCTCGTGTAGGTCGCGATATTGCCATTCTGGGACTTTGATGCCGATCTTGAGCAATCGGTCAGTGATCCCGCTCGGCGCCATGGTTTCCATACTTGGCGGATGAAAAGTTCCGGCCCGCAGATCGATCGGTAGCGCCGCCTCCGACTCGAGAACCAAAACCGGAATATCATGCTGCGCAAGGTTCTGCGCGGTGACCAGTCCGACTGGGCCGGCACCTACGACGATAACCTTGTCACGGTTCTCTTCCATCCAAATCGTTTTCGGCTGTATCCGGTGCTGCCGCCATTGTCTGGTCGTTGGGATTGCCCAACGATTCTGGTAGCATTTTGGCAGCGCTTCAACTGTCGATCCGACTAGCGATGAATAATGACGAATGAAGACGACCAGGACCAGCCGGGTCCCTATGTCCGCTGGCGAATCGCGTCGGCCCTCATTCTCGTTCTCGTCATCGTTTTGGGCGGAGTTTGGGCTTACGTCCTGATTCAGCCCTTTTCCGGAATTGAGTTATCCGCGGAAACGATCAATGCAAAGATCCGATCATGGGGGATGTGGGGCATTTTGGGGGCGATCTTGCTGATGATCCTGCACAGCTTCATCCCATTTCCGGCGGAGATCGTGGCGGTGGCGAACGGTATGGTCTATGGGCCGATTTGGGGCACGGTGATTACCTGGACCGGAGCGATGCTCGGAGCTTACCTAGCGTTTGGTCTGGCCAGAGCGCTGGGACGGCCCTTCGTGCTTGCTGTGATCGCCGATCGACACCGCATGGTGGTGGATCGCTGGGTTCAGCGCCAGGGTAGCGGTACGCTGTTTTTTAGCCGGTTTATCCCGATAATTTCATTCAATCTGATCAACTACGCGGCGGGTTTGACCAACGTTTCATGGTGGACGTTCACCTGGGCGACGGGTCTCGGAATCCTTCCGTTGACGGTTCTGATGGTGTTGTTCGGAGATCGCATGTGGTCGGGCGAGGCGGAAATCTGGATCTGGATGTTCGTCGCCGGCATCGCCGGCTGGCTGGTCTGGATTGCGGCAATGCGCTATCGGCAACGGGGCGTTCGGTGAAGGATTTCGTATACGACACGAGGCCGGTCCGCGTCGTTTTTGGAGCCGGTCGAATCGACTCGCTAGGCGACGAGCTTGTCTCCCTCGGGCTGACGCGAGTGCTGCTGCTGGCCAGCGCCAGACAGCGCGCCGCAATACCGAGCATCGACGAAAAATTGAAAGGCGTGGTTGCCGGCACATTCGAGCGCATATCGGCACACGCCGAGGTGGACCTGCACGACCAGGTCATTGAAACCGGGCGCGGCCTCGATATCGATGGCACGGTCGCGATCGGCGGCGGCTCCGCGATAGGCCTGGCAAAGGCGATCGCTCTCGAATTGAATGTTCCGATCGCCGCCGTTCCGACGACATACTCCGGATCGGAGATGACACCGATCTGGGGTGTTACAGTCGATGGCGTAAAGCGCACGGGGCGAGACCCGCGCGTTCTTCCGCGCCTCGTGATTTACGATCCTGCGGTCGTAGCCGGCCTGCCGCCGAGGATCGCCGGGCCGAGCGGCATGAATGCGATCGCCCATTGTGTCGAGCTATGCCCGAAAGTTGGTGACGGGCTGGTCAGGCGGCGTTTTGGATTTGCTTGATGCCGTTCTCGAATCTCACTCCTTGGATGACCTCGTCGAGGTGGTTTGATCCATCGAGCCTGCGCCATTTCTTCCTGGCGCT
>JAAEOH010000237.1 GCA_024244645.1 Hyphomicrobiales bacterium | reverse complement strand
TATGTAGGCCAAAGACTTATCAAAGAACCTCTAAAAAAAATCAACGCCGTATCTGATATAAGTGCTGAAGTGGAATATGAGCGGAAAAAAAGGCGGGAGGTCGCCTTGCGTTTTAAAGTCTCACGAAACGAAAATTATAAGCCCCCAGAGGATGATAACTTACTGTCTTCAGAGGTAATTGATGTAAAGGCAAATGAGACAAAGCGCCAAGCATTCAAGAAAGCAAAAGAGCCGGTAGAAAGCCAGCAGGTTTTAGAGAGATTATTATCTTTTGGATTAACGAACAAACAAGCTCAAAAAATGATCTTAAGCCATGATGAAGACTACATAAATCAAAACCTGGAGATTGTTGAAAAGCGCTGTCGGGCGGGTAAAGTGGCAAAGGTTCCAGCCTATACCATGACGGCCCTCAAAGAAGATTACAGACCGAAAAAAACATTCCTGGATGAAGAACAAGAAGCAGAAAAAAAAGAAATAAAAACGCAGCGTGAACAAGATAGACGGCGGGAGATTTTCGAAAAATTAAAAACCGAGCTGGAGGCAAACCGCCTGGAATCATCCCTTGAAAATCTCTCTGCGCAGGAAAGAAAAAAACTTGAGAACGATTTTCTAGAATCCATGCGGGAAGACTCGAATGGAGCTATGGTATTAAAGTACCACAAGAAGAAAGGATTTGGCTCTATTGTCGTAAAAAGCATGTTTAACGTATTTGCAAAGG